>JBCCOI010000196.1:0-11866 GCA_039025515.1 Planctomycetota bacterium | reverse complement strand
GGAAAACGCCGGACGCCGGTCTGGCGACATCAACGAGCTTTCGAAGATGATTAAGGAGAACCCCGACGTCTTCGCACAAGTTGTGAAGTCATGGTCCGGGCTCGATGAAAAGCAGTCCTCTAACGAGCGTCAAGCGGCGTAGCGTTGAGGAGATGAAGTGATGAGTACCATTCTCACCCGTCCGGAACGCCTGGCCTTGTTGTTGCACCTCATGGGTGACGACGCAGTGGACATGGCGCAAGAGGGATTAGACGGAAAGCCACTGGAGGACCTCAATCAGGCGCTCGAGGACTTTCAACAGTATCCGCCCAGCGAGGAAGAAATTGACTTCGTCGTTGGTGATTTCGAAGACTACTTTCGGATGATGATCCACGGCCAGGAGAACGGTCCGGACGGCGAAGACGCTGGCCCGAAGATTTTACAGATTGCGGAAGAAAGCTTCGACGTCGAACTCGAGCCCACAAAGAGGTTTGAGCGTCCAAGTCTCACCGGAGATCCGGTTACCGATCTCAACCAGGTGCATCCTTATCAAGTCGCTCAAGCAATCAAGAATGAAAATCCGGTTGCTGCGGCGCTGGTGATCCGCAAGCTCGCGAATGAGCACGCGGCGAAGACGATGGAATACTTACCAGATGCCGTGAGGCCTCGGATCTTTCTTGAACTCGCCCAACCGGCGGCGGTGACGCCAAAGATCCAACACCGAGTCTTCGAAACAACCTTGCAGAAGGCGCTGGATGTTGAAGAACGAGAGGTCGAATCGGAGACGACGGAACAGATGGCGAATTTGATGCGGTCACTACCTCGAGCGCTCCGCAAGCCGATGCTCGACGAACTCGAAAAGAGGGATAGTGATCTTGCGGACGCCGTTCGAAATAAGCTCTACCGATTCGAGGACATCGAGAAGCTTGCCGATCGCGACATGCAAAAATTGCTCGGGCACTGCCAGACGGACACGCTGGTTTACGCACTGCAAAAAGTCGATGAAGCGTTACTCACTCTTGTCCTCTCCAATATGTCCAAGCGGGCAAAGGAGTCACTTCAGGAGGAGATGGAGTTTAAAGCAAATGCGGAGCAGGAAGACATCGATAATGCGCGGAACACGGTCGCCAAATCCTTGGCGAGTCTCTGCGAGTCCGGTGAAGTGAAAATGGATTAGTGATGGTTACGATACGAGTTCCCTTTAAGAGGCCCGTCGCTAGCGTTTCCACGCCAAACGGAAGCGTCGTCGCCGCACCGTCGCCGACGCCGAATGCGGAAGCCGAACAGCTGCGTTCCGATCGTGCTTTGAAAACACTTGAGGGCATTGCCGCGATAGTCCAAAGCATGGCTGAGGAACAGGACCGTCAGTTCTCCGAAGCAAAACAGCAACTCGCTTTGGCGGCCATCGAGGTCTGTCGCCAAGTGCTCGGCGAAGACTCTGAGTTGCTCCAACAACGTGTCCAACACTTCGTCGATCTCGCGATTCAAGAAAACGCTGCGCATCGGAGCACGACTTCGTTGACCGCCTTTGTCCATCCCACGTGCGTTTCGATGATCCAAAACTGGACCCTCGAACACGAGATGACGAATCTTCATTGCAAACCAGACGCCACGCTCGCACCCGGTGATTGTCGAGTCGAGTCCGAGGGCAAAGGGATCGCAGCCTCGTTGGATGCATTCTTAGAAGCCACAATGATGAGACTCGAGGGTGTAAGGCTGTGACGCAAACATGCGATGCACCGCTGACGCTCGGTCCGAGCCAGTGGCTTCACACCTCTGGGAGGCTTCTGAGCGTCGAAGGACGCATGAGTGCCACCATTGATGCGGGGCTGGGTGAGTTAGTCCGGATCACATCGAGTTCCGGACAGTCGGTTCTCGCAGAAGTGATCGGCTTCAATGACGATGTCGCGCAGCTGATGCCCTACCAAGCCGGTGTGGACTTTCAGCGTGGTAATGTTGTGGTCTCCACGGGACGACGGATTCGCTTTCCCGTGGGCAAAGAATTACTGGGCCGGGTCGTTGATGCTTTGGGGCGACCCATTGATGCACACGGGCCGGTGGCCTGTCGACAGCGCGTACCGTTCCATTTCGAGTCACCGGATCCTCTTCGTCGGCCGCTGATCCGCGAACCTTTCGTCACCGGCATACGAAGCATCGATGGGTTGCTAACGATGGGCAAGGGCCAGCGCGTTGGCCTTTTCGCGGGAAGCGGTGTTGGAAAGAGCACGCTACTGGGCGAAATCGCGAAGCATGCGATCTCTGATGTCAATGTGGTCGCAATGGTCGGGGAGCGTGGGCGAGAAATTCGTCCGTTTATTGAGGAGACACTCGGTACCGATGGTTTGTCGCGATCCATCGTGATTGTCAGCACTTCGGACCAGCCTCCGTTGGCTCGAATCAGGGCCAGCGAGTTTGCGGTGGCGATCGCCAGCTGGTTTCGTGACCAAGGCATGAACGTTCTTTTCATGCTCGATAGCTTGACGCGTTTGGCTCACGCACAACGCGAACTCGGGCTGTTACTCGGCGAACCACCAACGTCTCGAGGTTATACGCCGAGTGTATTTCAGAAGATGGCACAGTTGCTTGAACAGCTTGGAACGAGCGAGCGCGGTTCAATCACCGGGCTGCTGACCGTGCTCGTCGATGGCGATGACATGAACGAGCCCGTTGCCGATGCCGCGCGTGCGATCTTGGATGGTCACATTGTGCTGGATAGGCGGCTGGCTCATCAAAATCACTTTCCCGCAATCGACGTCCTCGGAAGCGCGAGTCGTTTGTTCAACGATGTAACCGATCAACCACATCAGTTGGCCGCCAGCTCTGTCCGTCGTGTGATGGCCCAGTACAAGGAAGTCGAAGACTTGATCCAAATCGGAGCCTACAAGAAGGGTGCTGTCGCCGAATCTGACCGAGCGATCGATGCGCGTCCGTCCGTGCTCAAATTCTTACGCCAAGGAATGAATCAGCCGAGTGCGTTCGAACAAACCGTTCAGTTGCTGCAATCGCTCGGACGCAGGACATTGGTGAAGCCATGACGCAGACGCAATCTAAATGTCGAAGGATGCGTCGAGTCCATTCTTTGGAATCCAATCGACTTTCAGCCTTGGTCGCAGAAGTTGTCCGGATCGATGGTGAGCGGACGCGACTCGCGAGGAAGCGGGTAGACCTTTTGCGCACGCGTGACCAATCGTTTAGCGAAAGCAGTCTCGGTCGCGTCGATTTTTTGTATCAAAACAACGTTTGGATCGATCGAATCGATCAACTTCTCAATGCGGTTGGCCAGGAGATCGCGGAGCTTCTCAATGTTCGACAGGAAGCTCAAGAACGTGTCATGGAACAGCGAGCAAAAGTGCGTGGATTGGAAAAGCTAATCGATCAACTCGTCGTTGAGATTCGCGCCGAGGAAGAAGCCGAGCAGATTCGAAACGCGGACGAATCGGCACTCAAGAATTATTCGAGGAATTAAGCAATGAAGGCGATCCTATCCGCCATGATCACCTGTGCGGTGATATTCGGACTTTCTGCTGGTGCAACGACGTTCCTGATGAAATCGCCGGAAGACGATGTGGAATCCGAGTCGGGAGCCGATGATCCACAGACTGAAGAGGGACTCGATGAGACGGCACAGTCGCCGGAGTTAACTGATGCACCGATGCCGGTTTCGTTCCGGCCGGATGCGAGCGTTTCTATCGAAGCAGTGCTTCAGATGAGTGATTCAATCAAGCGAATGGAGCAGGAACTCGCGCAGCGCGAAGAAAAAGTGAACCGAGATGAAATGCGCGTGAAACTCATGTTTGACGACCTGGCGACCGAACAAGCTGAGCTGCGGGCGTTCAGCCAGGGCATTGATAGCAAGCTGGATCTGATTAGTCGGTTAAAGGGTGAGGTCGAGACGAAGCTTATGGAGCTGGATGATCGCAAGGCCGAGCTCGATTCATTGGCGAAGCAAATCGACAAGAAGGGTCAATCCACAAATCAAACAACGATCGATCGTGTGGACGACGTCAAGGGATGGTTTGCGAATCTGGAACCTGAGCAGGCTGCGAACTACCTCCGTGAGTTCGCCAACAGTGGGAAACTCAGTTTCGCGGCTGCACTGATGCAGAAAATGCCGGATCGACAAAAGTCAAAAATCCTTGGTGCAATGAACGACCCCGTTTTGGTAGACCAGTTGATTGAAGCGCTTCAGAAGTAAGTCGCAAGCTTCCCATTCAAAGTGATCTCAAGGGCAAGAGATGGAACTCGAGCACGTCGTCCTGATGGGACGCGAATTCTTTGCGATGTCGCTTTTATTGACCGCACCCGTTGTGGTCGTCAGTTTGATCGTCGGTTTGGTGATCTCGATCGGCCAGACGGTGACCAGTGTCCAAGAGCAGACGTTGACGTTCGCGCCGCGAATTGTGTGCGTCGTCTTTGCGATCATGTTTCTCGCGAACTGGTATCTCGTAACGTTGCAGAACTACACGCTCGGTTTGTTTACGCAGATGGTTGAGTTTGTTCGATGATGGCGGACGTGACGTTGTTCTTACTCGTCATGGCTCGCGTGTCGATATTCGTGGCGTTCTTCCCACTGTTTACTCAGAGACAATTACCTGCCCAAGTAAAGGTGGGGCTGGCCGCCGCGTTATCCATCTTCTGGATGAATGATGCTCGCACTCAATTCTCGGCGGAACAACTGGAGTCGATCACGAGTTGGTGGTTTGTCATTTTGCTTGCCAAAGAGTTCTTCATCGGCTTCATTTTATCATTCATTCTCGGTCTCTTCTTCTACCCCGCAAAGATCGCGGGCAGCTACATCGCGCAGGAGCTTGGGCTGTCGTTAGCCGCGATAAGTGACCCCGGCAGTCAAGACTCCTCCACTCTCGTTTCACGAATCTTCGAAGCGTTCGCTATCCTGCTTTTCTTCGCCCTGAATCTGCATCACTTTGTCATCCTCAGTTTGCACCTGTCGTTTGAGAAAGTGTTTACCAGAATCGGATTCAGTGAGCTTCCCACGGAGACAATCGTCACGGCGATCAATCGGGCGAGTGATTACGGCTTGTTGGAAATTGCTCCTGTCCTGATCGTTTTGATGGTCGTGACGCTCGTCCTCGGTTTCTTAAATCGAGCCGCGCCGGCACTGAATCTATTTTCGGTGGGAATGACGCTGCGCGTCGGACTTGGTGGCTTTCTGTTGTTCGTGTTTAGTCCCATCATCTTTGGCGCCATGGAAATCTACTTCTATCGCGTTCAGGAAGACATCGAGTGGATTCTGCAAGCCTTTCAAGCATGAACTCTGGAGGTTCTGCATAAGCGATGTCGGAGCAGCAAGATCGCGATCAGAGGACAGAGGATGCTACGCCGCAGAGGCTGCAAAAGGCCCGAGATGATGGGCAGATCGGATTCAGTAGCGAACTTCTAGGCGGTGTGATCTTAACGGCTACGGCAATGTTTTACTGGTTCTTGGGAAACTGGTTCTTCGGCAAACTTGGTGACTCGATCATTACCGGCGTAACGGAGTTCGAAGCGGCAGTGGTTGATCCACGCATGATGTTGCGGCGGTTGTTTGAAGAAACTTCCCGTGTCGGGATCGCCGTCATTGCGATCGTTGCACCCTTGGGCATTGTCGCCGCGATGGCGGGGCTCTTGCAAACGAACTTCAACATCAGCTTCAAGCCACTGGAATTGAAACTCGACAAGCTGAGTGTGGTGAAGGGATTCAAGAAGATCTTCTCGCTTCAAAGCGTCGTGCGTGGTGCGCTCTCCATGGCCAAAGCGGCGGTCATCAGCTGCATCGCGATCTGGGTTGCTTTCTCAAGGTTCGAAGAGATCTCAACTGCCGGATTCGGTTCGTTCAAGGAATTGATGTTCTTTCTCGGTGAACTCCTCGCGTACTGCTCTCTTGCGATTGCGGCCACGATCGCTGTCCTGGCGTTGCTGGACTTAGCGTTTCAAAAATGGAAACACTTGCAAGACATGAAGATGTCTCGCCGAGACATCAAGGACGAGAATAAATCCAACGAAGGGGACCCGATGATTCGGGCTCGCATCAAGCAGTTACAAGCGGAGATGGGGCGCCAAACGATGTTGGCGGAAGTTCCCGACGCGACGGTCGTTGTGACAAACCCGACGCACTTTGCGGTCGCACTCAAGTACGACAGCGCGACAATGGATGCGCCACTGGTGGTCGCTAAGGGTGCTGATCACCTCGCGAAGAAGATCATTGAGATCGCGAAGGACTCGGGTGTGCCGCTGGTGGAGCGAAAACCCGTAGCTCGATTCTTGTTCAAACACGTCGAAATCGGAAAGCCCATTCCGATGGAGCTCTACCAGGCGGTCGCTGAGATTTTGAACTTCGTCAATCGAATGCGATCGGCAGCGTGAATCGAATGAGCGTGGAGATCTGATACTGCCGGCGGAAGTGTCTCGCCGGGTGCAGATTGTCCTTCGATCATTCCGAGAACGGACGGTTGCGACCACCGCGACGCTGTGGAGGTCTTCCTGAAGGCGGCCCGCCTCTTCCGCCACGCCCGCCCATCATCCCGCCGCCGGGCGGGCCATGTTTAAAATCATTCGACGGTGTTCCACGAAAGTTACGCGGAATGACCGGCCAGTCTTGCGTCAAAAAGTATGCGTAAATTCCTTCCGGATATTCCGGCGTCACGGTGAAGCGTCCGTTGCATTCATCAAGATCCCCGCTGCCCTCGACGTACTCATAGTCTTGCACGAATGTTCCATCATAAACGCCGGCCGGCTCCGTACCGCCGGGACGCCGGCCTGACTTGAGACGGAAACTCGAACGCATGGCCGTAACCGAAGAGCCAGCGTTCTTGGGATCGCTGAAGCCATAAAGCGCATAGAGCGGAAAGCCGTCTGCTGCCCATCCGATCAACGGCGAGTGTCGTGAAGGATTCAGTTTGACGGAATCAAGCAATCCAGTTGGCAACCCGTGATAGTGGTACTTTCCGTTTGGCTGCACGTGTGCGTGTGAGACATCGATTCCCAGCGCGATCGCTCCTGACAATGGTTCGTACTGCCAGCTCGGAGCACCGTCATAGAATTCGGCAGCTCCGGGATCAAATGGGACGCCGTTGATTGCGACCGCGAATTCTCCGCTCAGTGGCGTCGTCCGAGCCGCGCTGACTGGATTCGCGGCGATCCGGTACTCCTTCCGCTGCACCGAAATTCGATGGGGATTTCCACGATTGGGAAATAATCCCGTCTTATGATTCGGTATTCCGTTCGTTGCAATGACTCGAGTGTCGCCTATCACTTTGATGGAAACCATGCTTTCCATGCTTGGTTTCGAAGTAGCGGGAACCGTCCTGAGGACACCCTTGGAAATCACCCGATGCGTTCGACCCCGCGGAGGCTGAGCGAAGGCTGCCCAACTGACGCCCAAGACGCCCGCTATAAGAAGAAAAATGGGAATGGTCCGTTTCATCGATTTGTCCGGTGCGAAATGCGGGAATAGAACTGGTTGGGGGAAACCTATCGTAAAGACATGCGAGAACCTCCCCTACGGGGGGCCAACAAAACTTGCGACTGCGGTCGCGATTCTGGTGGAACACGTTGTTCGTCGGTTCGATGCGGATTGCCTCAACAAAAACGTTCACTTCAAATAGTGGGTAGAGAGATCAACTTAACGACGACTGCAGCGATGACTGCAGACTTTTGTGGCGGCCAAATGGATCAAGACATCACACGTGTGTTGCGCGCGATTGAGGGGGGTGACGAGCACGCCACCGATGATCTTCTGCCACTCGTCTACCAAGAACTTAGGCGGCTCGCGAATCAAAAGATGCGTGCCGAGCGGTCCTCACATACGCTCCAACCGACCGCGTTGGTACACGAGGTATTCTTAAGACTGGTGGGCGGCGAAGAGCCTCAGTCATGGCGAGGTCAGGCGCACTTTTTCAGCGCGGCAGCCGAAGCGATGCGGCGGATCCTGATCGATTCCGCCCGAAAACGAAAGGCGGAAAAACGCGGCGGCCAATTCAAGCGAGCACCGCTTGATGATGTGGACGCGACCATCGATCCGGACGATTCGGAAACGCTACTCGCGCTCGACGAGGCACTCGATGCATTGGAACGTGAAGATGCGAACCTGGCCAAGCTCGTACAGCTCCGTTACTTCGCGGGTATGACGGTCGACCAGACGGCAGAGCTGATGGGGACGTCGCCTCGAACGGTCAAGCGGAACTGGGCGTTTGCGAGAGCCTGGCTGAAACGAAAGGTGCAAGGGGATTAGATCGCATGGATACGACGTCTGAAAAAGCGATCTTCTTGGAAGCGATCGAACTCACCAACACGTTCGAACGTGAACGCTTCGTCGAGACGGCGTGTGGAACCGACATCACACTTCGAAACAACATTAAGGCGCTGTTGCAGGCCAATGATGACGTCGATCATCCGTTGGAGAAACTTTCAATCGCTCGCTTGCAAGCCGGAGTCACGCAGGGCCAAGCCGGGAAACCATTGCTCGGTTCGCAGATCGGTGCATACCAGTTGACCCAACAAATCGGCGAGGGCGGCTTCGGCTTGGTGTTTCTTGCAAGACAAGAATCGCCGGTGAAGCGAGACGTTGCGCTCAAGATCATGAAGCCCGGCACGGGATCAAAAGAGGTGATCGCACGATTTGACGCCGAACGACAAGCCGTCGCGATGATGAATCATCCGAACATCGCACGCATCTTCGATGCCGGTGTCACGTGTGATTCGTTGCCCTACTTCGTCATGGAGTTGGTACGGGGTGTTCCCATCACCCGTTTCGCCGAAGCCCACTCGTTGTCGATCGAAGAGCGGTTGAAACTTTTTCTTGATGTTTGCTCGGCCGTCCAGCACGCACACCAAAAAGGGATCATTCACCGAGATCTTAAGCCATCCAATGTGATGGTCACCCTGATCGAACAGCGTCCGGTCGTGAAAGTCATTGATTTTGGGATCGCCAAGGCTTTGGGGACGTCGCTGACCGACAAGACACTTCATACGAAGCTGTTTTCGATCATCGGGACTCCGCTCTACATGAGTCCCGAACAAGCGGACATGAACGGCATGGATGTCGATACCCGAAGCGACGTTTTTTCTCTCGGTGTGATTCTCTATGAGCTACTGACCGGCGTAACGCCTCTCGATCGCCAAAGGCTTGATTCGGCCGGAATCGATGAATTGCGAAAGATCATTCGGGAAAAGCAGCCGGTGCTTCCAAGCAAACGACTGGCAAGTCTACGAGGGGCAAAAAAACAGGTCATTGGCCATCGCGGCGAAGTAAACGCCTACGACAAGACGGCTGCGATCCGCAAAGCTGCGGTGACTCGTCTCGAATGGAAAGACAGCGGCAACACGACCACCCGGTTAGATTCGTCATCCCTTCGGGGTGATTTGGACTGGATCATCATGAAGGCATTGGAGAAAGAAAGATCACGACGCTATGAGTCGGCGACTGCCTTGGCCGATGACATTCGCCGATACCTGAGCGGACGAACAATTAAGGCGAGGCCGCCCAGCACCGTCTATGTGCTTTCCAAATTTGCGAGGCGTCACCGAGTCGTGTTGATGACCGCCGGACTCCTGCTCGTTAGCTGGATCGCGGGAACCGCAGTCAGCCTTTGGCAGTGGCGTCAAGCAAGCCTCGCGAATGATCAGAAAGAGGAAGCACTCGAACGTGTCGAACAGTTCACAGGCCGTCTGATTCGAGCGAATTCTTTTATCGCCAGCGGGCAAATCCACCTCGCGGCGCGTCGATGGAAACTCGCCAAGCAAGACTTCGATGCCGCCATCAGCCGCCAGCCGTACTATGCCGATCCCTGGCTTCGTCGCGGGCAGTTCTTTTTGGAGCTTAGATTGTGGAATGACGCGGCCGATGATTTCGCGCGGGCACTCGAGTTCAGCGAAGCAGTGGAGACGCCGCAGTGGTGGGGCGTCGGGGGACTGTTGGAATGGAGCAATCAGCGTGAAGCCGCAGACCAATTCCATGAGAAACTGCAGCAACGCTTAATCGGACGGGGCGATGACCTTGGCTGGGATTCGATTCGGAACACGTTGGTGACGAATCGCTACTACTCACCCGAGACCCGGCAAAGGCTGGCCGATATTGCCGAGCGAAAACTGATCGCCCTGATCGAAGCGAACGAGCGCTTTTCGTCCGGCGAACCAAGCAAGCCGCCCAAAGAGGGTACCTTCGGGCGGGGCGGTCCCGGACGAGTTGGCCTCGGTCGCACCGGTCCGGGACCGAGTCGACCGGGATTCGAGAGACTCGGCCCCGAGAGACTTGGCCCCAAGGGACTTGGCCCCGAGAGACCGGGACCTGAACGGCGAGGATTCGAACGTCCAGGGCCTAACGGTTTGGAATTCGAGAGGCCGGGATATAAGACTGGATTCGATGGGCCGGGTCCCGAAGCAGCACCAACCAAGCCGCCTTCAAGAGATCAATCGCGGAAACCCGTTTCCAGTCCCCTGCCCCTTGGTCAGTATCTCACCGCCGTGGCTCAGTTAAGAGCCGGCGCCCACGACCGAACCTTGGCTTTGTTGAGAGACGCGCCCCCCGGGAAACGAAATCCGACTTTGCCCCTCCATTTCGCACCGTTAGCCATCTCGAATCAGCTTCTCGGAAACGAACAGGATGCGAGGAAGGCGTTGGCCAAGTCCGACGAAGAAGTCGAGCGGATGATTACGAAGATACTCTTTGAAGATGACGTGCAAATGCCATGGTTCGACCAAATTGAATTGATCCGCTTCAACGAGGAAGCTCATCAATTGATCAATGGTCGTCTTCCGGATCGCGACTGGTTTTTTGAAGACCTACGATTCATTGGGCAAACGTTGTTAGAGTCCGACTCCGACCGCTGAGGGTCTGTTCGGGAAGACTAGTGACTTGGCTACGCGCCGGGCGCGTTTGGCCCAAGAAACTCGGCCTTGAGTCTCTGGACAGGCATGCCGCTCCCGGCACCCGATATTACTCATGCGGCCATTTACACGGGCCCAACGAGAGCGCCCGTTAGACGCGGCAACCGTCAAAATCGTGGCGATACTCAAACTGTGCGGTGACCTTCGGCGGTCGGCTGCATCGTCTGAGCGAGCTTTTTTGAAAAATTCCTCGACGTATCTGTCCGCAAATGGCGAACCTTCGCGCTCTAAAGACTTGTACCGAGAAGCCGATCGATTTGATCGACCTGAATCGGAAAGAGATCGACCAACGAGCCCCACCATGATTCGCCCGACCGTTGCAGCGCTAATTCTCGTTCTTTTTCACACCAATGCACAATCGGCGATCTCACTGAGTCTGGCGCAAGGTTCGCAAATTAGCGGACCGCTGATTGTCGGAGTGGGTCGCGAAGTGGAGATACCGATATTTCTAAACCAGTCGTTTCCGCTGGATAACAATGAGCCGGATCTTTCAACCGATGCATTATTTTCGTTTGGGTTTTCTGGTGCCGTCGACGGGGCGAACGCCGAGATTACAGCCTTTTCGATCTCCGGGCCTTTCATTGATGCCGGACCATCCGACCAGCCTCTCCCAGGTTCGTCGGTTCAGCTGGCGGGCTTGACGTTTTCTGGGGCAACCGGCTCCTCAATTCAGCTCGGGTCCATCACTCTTCGGCCCCTCCGTGCCGGGGATTTCGCGTTGACGTTGTCTGATACGGACAACCGTGTCGATGATTTTGTCACCGACAGCGGCGCGGTGTTGGACAGCTTGCTATTCCCAGACGTTCGCGGCAATCAAACCTTGTTCAGCATCAGTGCAATCCCGGAGCCATCGTCCATGTTGGCGTTGATGCTCGGTTCCTGTGCCTGCGTCATGATGTGTCGCCGTAGTCGATCAGCACATCTCAGGCGAACGTGAATACACCGTCAGTCCATTCGAACCCCTCAAGCTCTGCCGCGATGATTCGCTGCAAACGCGGAAGCG
>JBCCOI010000195.1:0-11880 GCA_039025515.1 Planctomycetota bacterium | reverse complement strand
CTGATAACCAAATGAGTCAGGCGAGGGCGCGAATGGCGTCGCGAATGACTGCCAATCGACTCGGACTCGGTCCTCTTTCTTGGTCGACGGCCCAAAGATTCGCCACGTCGCACCACCGCGACCTGGAAACTGATGGATCACGGCCGAGTTCAGGGGGATCTTGCCGACAGCCACTTCGCCGCCATCGAACCAGTTCCGCACGCGATTCCATAGGGCATCGCGGTTGTAGGAACTCACCCTGTGGACGACCACCGACTCGCCGTCCTTGGTCTGAGGAAACGTCGCCGGTGCGATCCGCGCGAACGTGTTTCCTTCGCCATCCATCCCTTGCACGGCGGGGACATACTGAGTCTCCATTTGCAGGGCTCGGTTTGGTTCGGATGGCCGCGTATCAAGAAACAGGCCGGCGACCGACGCATCCT
Organism: Planctomycetota bacterium; assembly: GCA_039025515.1. Taxonomy (GTDB): domain Bacteria; phylum Planctomycetota; class Planctomycetia; order Pirellulales; family Pirellulaceae; genus Stieleria. Next base: position 11,458 of record JBCCOI010000195.1, on the reverse strand, counting down.
CCAAAGCAACTCGTGACCAAAAGTAGGGCGTGAAGAAGGCAACCGGCCCCTTGAAGTTCTTTGAATTCAAGAACAGCGTCCAGCATTGATTTCCCGTAGGGATCGACTCGCCCGCCGTCGTCTGTTTTGCATCGGTCAGCGGCAACGGCAAGTAACCGTAGCCGAGCAGTTCACCTTTCGTGCCTTGCTCGATGTTCAAACCATCCGGAGGCCAGATGATGGAGGGAGAGAGTTGGGCGACCGCGTATTTACCTTGCGGCTTTTTCCAGTCACGGCCTTTCCCCGCGCCTGGCCCATTAGCCCAAGCCGAGAAGTTGCGCGCAACACCTCCCATAATGAATTTGGGCGTTTCGGTGGCGAAACGGGTGTCACGCCACCATCCCAAGCCACCCTCGATGTCGGAATAGACTTTGGCTTCGGGTTTCACGTCGTACTGGGCAAACATCCAAGTACCAAACAGCCCCGTTTGAAACCTGCGTCCCGGATAATTGTCCAACAACGGCCATGCGGCGACGTACATCGAGAAACCGGCGTCATAAGACTTCGGCACTCGTTCGTTGGGCACGAGCAGGTATCCAGCCATCTCAGCCGTGGAAGCACCTTCCTGCGCTCCCAAACCGGACGAGAGTGACATCGCCGCTACAGCGAGACACCGGATAGCGTTGGTTCGGTAGCGGCAAGTCGTAGACAATTGCATAAGCGACATCGATCCGGAGTGCGTGTTTAAAACGGGTGGCGAAAAGTGCGGCGATTCTAGCAAACCGCCCACACTCGATTCCAATCGCTAGTTAATTTCGTTGAAAACTGCGATGGTCATCGGTCCGGTGATTTCTTCCGGTCGCTTAAACCACAACCAAGTATCATCTTTGAAGTGGTGCTCCATCTCACCGGTGTACTCTCCCGTCAACGGGTCGAACCAGCGAATGCGCATTCTCTTTCCGAGTAATTCCGGCAGGCGACCATTGATGCCTCGCCGGTAGCCGGGAAGGTAAAACAAGTACACGTCATCACCGTTGGTTAGAAACGGTGGTGAGAAAGTCTCTTGTACCGGGCTCAGTTCATTGAAATCAACGCTTTGGAAGAGGTCCGTGAGGTATTTGTAGTACCGGAAATGTGGCTGCTGTTCTTTCGGCAGCTCAAATGGCCGGGTGATGACGTTGTACCAAGAGGTGTTCTGCCAGTAGTACGTCGGATAGGTTCCGGCAAAAATGCACTGGTAGCTTCGATCGAGACAAGTGATCGGATCGGTGTAGGCGCCATCGAAAATGCTGTAGATCGTTTTTTCGTAGCCGCCATGCTCGATGTTGAAGACCGGCTGGCGACGGTGTTCTTCGCCCACCTCGACCATGCGATGGTAAAGGTACGGCTGCCACTCCTGGATCGAGATGAAGTCAACCTTCCCCGGAAAAGCATCGCAGTACTTGTAATCGTGAACGGTGACGAGCCGATTGTGGGCGTCGATTCTCTTTAGCCGATCGATGCGACGCGTGATGTATCCCATGTCATCACGACCGTAGTCGAGCGCCTCTTTGGAGATGTCCCAGATCAAATTCGGGTACGCCTGATAACGCTTGATGACGTAGTCGAAGTAACGGTTGTCCGCACCTGATTCGGGGGCCGGCCAGTTGACCTGCTTGTTCCATACATAAATCATCAGGTGCGCGACAACTTGGCGTTCGTTTAAAAGCTCAATGACTCGGTCGAGACGTTGAAAGAATGTCACATTGAGGGTCGAAAAGTCAGGCTCCTCATTCGTGCCGCCGAATGGGAAGACGGTTGGTTTCGCAAAGTTGTGATCGGGGGCGATCTTTGTTTTCTCTCCCCATGTCGCGTCATAGGCATAAACATTCATGACGACTTGATTAAACCCATAGTCGGCGACCGTGGAAGCCAATTCGTGTGCAAGTGGGGTGCCGTCTGCGTTTTCGGCGTCCAGGGCGAATAGCCAATCGAGCTCGAATGCCATGACGAAGTAGGGCGATCCGTCCGCGTATTGAAATCGCTGGCGATTCTTCGGCGAAATCTGGATCGGCCCCTTCTGCCACTCTCGGCTATTCGAGACAACGTTGATCTTGCCCTTGCGTCCGGTCAATTCAGGCAAAGATGAATAGGTGGTGAATTCCCACTGGCCGGTTTTCTCGGGGCAAAACCGAAGTCGCCAGTCCGCTTCACCGTTGTAAAACCCGGGAACTCTCTGCAGTTCACCTTCGGGATGTTGAAAGACGGCACCGAAATCGACTTCGAACGGATCGGCTGGAACAAGATCCGTTTTGAAATCGAACTCAGCCACCTCCCATCGCTGCACTTGCTTCGACATGCCCCGCTTTGATTGGGCGACCGTCTCGCTGGGACCGTTGCCGATCACAGCGGAGGAAAGAGTTATGAATACGAACCAAGCGGCCGTCGCCGATAACGCAGCAAGCATCATGACTAAACTTCATCAGGGTGGGGGAAGGAGGCGGGCATTCGCGAGCACGGGCGACTACGCCAGCCGGAAAGCATGCTAGACGAAGCTGGACGAGGATGTTGTTTGTTCGATGTCGATTCACAAACTCACGCAAGGTTCAGCTAGCATTCCGAAGCGTGTCTGACCCGTGTCTGACCCCTTTTCCGCTCCGTCCAACGCAACACTCAAAGCTCAACCCTTAAGAAGCACTCGCTAGCCCGGATACAGCGAGAGGTAGGCGTAAAGCCCGACGAGCGTTTTTGCGTCTCGGATTTTGCCCGATCCGATCCAGGTTTGGATTTCTTCTCGCGTGGCGACACGATTGACGATCACCTCCGTCGCTTCCCGTCGCGGAGTGCCTTCCGTTAGATCTGTGGCGTGGTACAGATGCATTAACTCGTCGCTGATGCCCGGCGCGGAAAAGAACTCGTGGATGAGATCGATTTTGCCCGCGGTAAAACCCGTCTCTTCGATCAATTCTCGGTATGCCGTTGTCGCGGCAGTCTCGTCGGGCTCTCTTGTCCCTGCGGGCAGTTCCAGCAGCGTTTCGTTCACGGTCGGCCGAGTGTTTTCGATCATCACCACCCGGCCGTCATCGAGTACCGGAAGCAGGACGACAGCTCCGGGATGCCGCACGACCTCACGTTTGTACGTTTTGCCGTCTTCTCCCTCGAGAGTCATTTGATAAATACTGAACCGACTGCCCTCGAAAAGCATCGGTTCCTTCGGCTCGTTTGCGCGTGTCAATTGGTATTCCCGTGCAGACTCGACTCGTTTTGAATTACCTCATCATGTTTGGCTTTCTGAACTGCAACAAGCCCATCAACTTTACGTCGCGCGATGTCGTCAATGTCGCCCAGGGGCAACTAAGGGGACAGCGGGTGAAGGTGGGACACTGTGGGACGCTCGATCCGCTCGCCGATGGCGTTCTCGTTCTCGGTGTCGGCCCCGCCGCGAAGCTTGTTCCGTTTGTGCACGAGTTGCCGAAGACGTATCACGGCGTCTTTCGCCTCGGTGCGGAAAGCCCGACGGGTGACTTGGAAATCGAACCCGAGTACTTCCCAGATCATCCTGTTCCCAGCGAAGCCGAACTGGACGATGCGATGAAGTCTTTCTTGGGCGAGATTCGTCAAACGCCGCCCGCCTACTCGGCCATCAAGATCAATGGGAAACGCGCTTATGACCTGGCGAGAAAAGGAAGAAACGTTGAAGTTCCGGAACGGAGGGTCCAGATTCATCGGTTGGTGTTGAAGCGTTACCAGTACCCCGAGTTCGAAATCGAGATCGACTGTTCGACGGGGACTTACATCCGCACCCTCGGCCTCGATATCGCGAAGGCGGTCGGGACGGTCGCCGTGATGACTTCGTTGACACGACTGTCCGTGGGCCCCTTCGTGATCGAGCAAGCTCGATCGATCGAGACCCTACGGGATGAACCGTTGCAGTCACTTCTACTGCCCGCGAGTCTTGGGGTTTCGCATTTGCCGTCGATCCGCATCGACGCACGCCAATCCGAACGCATTCTCAACGGACTTTGCCTACCACTTCCGAACGGATTGCAGCACGAAAATTCCGTCGCCGCGATTCGCGGAGAAACAGAACTTTATGCGATCCTGACGCCGAAACGCGGATGTCTTTGCCCGAAACGAGTCTTCGGACATCACCTTTGAAGTTGTGGGGTCTCAACAGTGAGCTTGCGCTGCGATATCGAAGACTCTCCCGGCGTTTCTTAGCGACAGGCGATTTCTAGTCGTTATATTAGAGGCCTGGCGGAAGTGAGTTAGAAGAAGATCACAGGTAGTGTTCCGGACGTGGTGCGACGCAATTCAATCGAAGATTCTCGAGCAACCGTCGAACGTCGGTCACACGCCACCACGGCGAGACCTTCAAGGCAGCTCGCGCACGTTAACGACAAAACGTTAGGTTCCGAAATCGGCCACCATCGATTGATTCGAACGGTCGGCATCGGTGGCATGGGCATCGTGTATGCCGCCAAGGATCTGCAAACCGATCGTGAAGTGGCGCTCAAGGTTGTGAATCGAAAGCCTGCACCAATCTTGCCGGACGAAGCGGCGATCTCGACTCAGCGCCGCAAGAAAAAGGATCGATTCGTGACGGAAGTGCGGGCTACCGCGACGCTGGATCATCCCAACATCGTGACCGTCTACTCGGCTGACCGCACCGACGAGTTCGCCTACTACACGATGCAGTTGATCGACGGGGTGGACTTGCGACACTTCATCAACGAGGCCTATGAATTCAAAGCCCTCGTCCGTCAGCCGCAGCTCGGCCTGAAGGACATCGACTACCTCCTGAAGGTTTGCGGCACAAACAAGGATGCCCATGCCGATGCAACGCGTTCCGGCGACGCCTCGATTCCGGTCGGACCGCAATCCACCGACGAGTTCGACTCGCTCGCGGAACTTGCCGACGCTGAAACTGCAAACGGCGAGCTGCTTGAAGACACCAACCAACCATGCGGTACGAACGTCAAGCCATGCTTTTCACCGGATGCATTCGCGTTCCTCGCCGAACGCGCTGCCGATGCTGCGGATGCGATTGCTCATGCCAACGCCGAGGGCATTCTGCATCGTGACATCAAACCCAGCAATCTGATAATCGATCGCCACGGAAAGATCTTTGTCACGGACTTCGGCCTTGCAAAGTTAGTTCGCGAAGAGAACGAAGACTCAACGGCTTGCGTCGGTACTGTCGGCTACATCGCGCCGGAGTGCTTGAAAGCTGCCGATTCCGTCGACTACCGCAGTGAAGTTTACTCATTCGGCTGTGTCCTCCTGCAGTTGATGACACTTCGAGAAGCCAAGCCGCCTGAGCCGGGCGATGATCAGTTTTGGCAAACGGACGTCGTTCGTGCGTTGCCAATTCCGCTGCGGACGATCATTCGCACGGCGATGGCGAAATCGCCCGAGGACCGTTATCAAACGGTCGCAGATCTGGTGACGGATCTGCGGCAGTTTGCGAAGGAGAATGCTGCGGAAGTTGCAGATCAGATCGTTGCGGAGCATCGCCTGAGAAATTCAGTCGAACTCACGTCAACGACTTCCAAACGGAACCGGACTTGGGTCACGGTTGCCGCGGCGGCTGTCGTCGGCTTGCTTCTCATTCCATCACTCCTCGTTCTGTTTCGCCCCAACCGAGATGCTACCGAACAGCGACGACTGGAAGAAATCGCAGCGCTCGCGCGTGCCGAGTCGCAGCGAGCCGATAGTGCCGTTGAGCTTCTGCTCGGGTCACTGCAATCACTCTACCTGCAAGCCGCCGGAGACCTTGGCGCACAGCGGATGGCTTCCAGCCAAACGAAGAAGCTCACGGCAGAGACGCGAGCGCAATTGACTCAGACAGCAAAGGTCTGCAACGAGCTCGCCGCGCAGCCGGGTCAGCGTGATGAAACGATTGCCGACATTGCTTCGATGCTGAGAAAGATTGCCTTCGTCTTCGACAGCCGGGGAGACGCTGTGCAAGCGGTGGAGCATTATGGTGACGCCGCGGATGTTTTGGACAAACTCGATGCTTCCCGGCCGAACGTGATCGCAGAGAAGTGTTGGCTGCGCTACCTCCAGACACGCCGGCGGCAACACCTGCAAGGGTTTTCACTCCAAGCGGATCGCTACGAAGAAATCGCGGAAGAAGCCGAAGAGTTGCTGCGGCGACCCGAAGTCGATCTAGCGATTCAATCACGAATTCACGAACTGATGGGAATGATCGACTTGGCGAGGGAGCGTTACGGGGATGCTGCCGAACACTTGGCATCCGTCACCGAACCCGAATTCGATCAGAACCACTTGAAAACGACGTTGGTGACGGCGCTACGTATGGGAGAGCAGTTCGAGAAGGCGATGCCGCTTGCGAAAGAGCTAGTCGAAGAATCGCCGCAGAGTGATGAGGCATGGCGCAATCTTGCCGGTTTGCATCTGCATCTGGACAACGTCCCTGACGCTCTCGATGCCTTCGGCGAGTGCGTGCGTCTGAATGGAACCAATCCGCTCGGATGGCAAGGATTGGCTTGGGCGCAATATCGAAATGGTCAGACTTCGCTGGCAATCGAATCCATCAATCAAGCAGCAAACTTGGCCCCTAAGCACGATGGCGTTCTAACTTCAAGGGCAAGGTTTTACAGCAGCGAAGGACGATATGACGAAGCCGCGGCCGATTTTCGACAGGCACTCACATTACGGCCTCAGAGTTCCTATGTCGCTTTTCCGGCATTGGTCACGTTGATGCTTCGAAGCCGAAGCACGCCTGCCGATCACGAATTCTGCCGGCGGATCATAGATGCCCATTCCCAATCATGGCCGGAACCGATGGTTCTTGAATTGATGGCGATCATGGCTCTCAAAGAACATGATTACGAACGATCGAGCCAATTACTTTCGGAGATTCCGCAACCGAATCCGACCGTCCAGTTGCTTCAGCGTGTGACCGACATGAAACGGGAGCATGACCCGGCTCGACGTGAGGAAATCGCCGCAGAATTGCGCGCTCGGCAAGTCGGCGGCTGGAAGGACATTGGGGACTGGCCGATCGATCGACTCATCATCAGTTTCATAGAAGCATTGTGCGAAGAAGAACTCTCCGTTTCACATACCGCCCCGTGATGTCAATCGAGTGACGGCTAAGGAAGGCACAACCGCCAAGGCATCGCCCGTAAGATTCGGTCCCGGGTGGCTGGTTGCGGCTGCCTTCATCGGCCCCGGTACTGTGGTGACGGCCACACGCGCGGGAGCGGAGTTCGGCTGCCAGTTGTTGTGGGCCATTCTGCTTGCCGGGTTCGGCGCGATGGTTCTGCAGAGTCTTGTTGCTCGAATCGCAATCACCCTTCAAGCGGGTTTGGGGGAATCCATTCGAGATTCGTTGAAGGACTCGATTTGGCTAAAACCGGCGGTGGCACTCGTCATCGCAGCAATTGGTCTTGGCAACACCGCCTACCAAGCAGGAAACCTGACTGGCGCAGCGACGGGCCTTGCATCCGTATTCCCGATCGACCCAAGAATAACACTGCCAGCCATCGGCGTGCTCGCTTCCGTGTTAGTCCTTGCCGGACGCTATCAGCTTCTCCACAACATACTCGTTTCGCTGGTCATCCTGCTCAGTCTTGCCTTCATCGTGACCGCCAGCTTCTCAGTTCCAAACATCAATCGCATCGCGGCAGGGGCCTTTGTTCCACGCGTCCCAAGCGGCAGCCTCAACCTTGTTTTGGCACTGATCGGTACGACGATCGTTCCTTACAACCTGTTTCTTCACTCGAGTGCAGCGGCAAAGACGTGGAACGGCATTTCGCAAGACAGCGCTATTCGACAAAGCCGGCACGATACCGTTCTCTCGATTGGTATTGGTACGCTGGTGACGGCTTCCATTTGCCTGACAGCGAGTGCCGCTTTCTATGATCGCGGCACGACTTGGTCGTCCATCGCAGAGACGTCGGCACAATTGCGACCAGCGTTCGGTCACGCAAGTGGTATCGCTTTCGGTGTCGGCCTGTTTGCCGCGGGGCTAACCAGCTCGCTGACGGCTCCGTTGGCGACGGCTTACGCAATGATGGGATGCCTAGGTCTCACGACGACAGGGAAAACTACCGACGCAGACTCAACGCCCTTTCGAATGATTGCGGTCACGGTGATCGTCATCGGGACGTGCACGGGCATCATCTTCGGCGGTAGCCCGGCAGCGGTCATCGTTTTTGCCCAAGTTGCGAACGGACTGCTACTTCCCCTGGTTGCAGTATTTCTGATGTATGTTGCGTTTCGAAACGGAAGCAAACTCCACGACGGAATCGCTTTCGCGGTTGTCCTGGGCGTTGCATGCCTGGGTATTTGGAAATTGGTTCAGATCTTCCAATCGTTGGTTGAATCGGTTTCGTCCTAGGAGGCGTTCGGAAATAACTTCCGCAAACTAGCGCAGACGCACACGCAACTCGTATGGACCAAACACCGAAGTTATTTCCGAACGATCCCTAGCGAGTCTTTCGATTACCGACGAGCGGCGAGAAAGAATTCCTACAGCAGATCAGACCGCGTTATCATGAGTGAATGACGCGGTACAAACACTTCAATCGGTGAACACAATGGTTGATGATGCTTCGAGTCAGGCTGTGGCTCGTGGAAGACGGTTTCAGTTTAAGCTGCGTGATCTGGGCTTCACGGTCACCATTGCGGGGCTGCTGATAGGCATGTTCTACACACAGCACGAGACGCGAAGTCGACTCCAATCCGAGATTGATGGTTTGCAGCAGAGGATTGACCGAACGGAGATGTCTCATGACGTGCGCGAACGGCAACTCATCCAGCAGCTTCATGCCGGCGATCGGCTTTCCCAGCACCCCGACTTCTTGATCCTCGCAGACTACGAGATCGAGCGAACAAACGAACTGTATCTTCCCTTCATTCAGTTTTACTTCGAATGCGTCGATTGCCAGGACTATCTCGACTACCGGATCTTCGTCTTTTCCCTCGAGTTCGATCGAATTGAAGGCGTCAACAGTTTCTACGTCGTCGTCGAAGGCGATACGATAACGCGTGTGATCAGCGGAGAAGCCGTTTGCAGCTAGTGCATCCTCTACTCTCGAATTCGGGGGTCGCGGTGCCTGAGCCGATGGGCGATAGCCGGCTAGATCGCCCCGGTTTGTGAGAACAGCCACAATTTGAATGTTGACGAAGCACAAGGGCTATTGCACAGCGTAGGTTCCATGAAGTTGATGATTGTCCCGGTTTTCGCCGCCCTAGTCACATTACCCATCTCACCTTCATGGGCAGGTGAGCACTGGAACCAGTTTCGCGGTCCAGATGGCAATGGCGTTGCAAACACAAGCAGCTTGCCGATCGAGTTTGATGAATCAAGGAACGTGCGATGGAAGGTTCCGATTCCACAGTCCGGTTGGTCGTCTCCCGTTGTTTGGGAAGACGAAATTTGGTTGACGACTGGAAGTGATGCGACGAAAGAGCTGAGGGCTATTTGCATCGACCTGGAAACGGGTTTGATAAGGCGGGACATCAAGGTCTTTGACATAGTCGACCGAAAAATCGACCCCGCTTACGCATTTGATTCGCCGCACTTGAACAGTCCCGCAACGCCGACTTCCGTTGTGGAAGAGGATCGCGTCTATGTCAGTTTTGGCTCCCAGGGCATCGCATGCTTGGACCGACAATCCGGAACAAAGATCTGGCAACGACGCGACCTGCAAGTCTACCAGCCGGTTCGGCAGGGATCTTCGCCGATCGTGGACGACGAAAATCTCTATGTGGCATTTGATGGCACCGACCAACAGTTTTTCATCGCCCTTGACAAAGACACCGGTGGCACGCGTTGGAAGGTCAACCGGAACGTGCAAACGGATTGGCGAGAAACACTTTCCGATCGCGGCTTGTCACCAAGGAAAGGCGGCAAGCCGAATGACAACAAGAAGTCTTTCGCAACCGCGACACTCATTGAGGTGGATGGTCGACGGCAAGTGATCGCGCCGGCTGCGGAAGCGATCATCTCGTACGATCCGGCAACAGGAATCGAGTTTTGGCGGACAGTGCATCCGGGCGGATTCAATGTGGCTGCGCGACCTGTCTACGCGAACGGTTTGGTGTACGTTTTCACCAGCGGATTGAACAACTTCTTGCTCGGGATCAGCCCAACGGGAAAAGGAGACGTGTCGGAATCCCACGTAGCATGGTCAAGCTTTAGAGGCACGCCGGAGATACCGTCGCCGGTGGTCATGAATGGTCTGCTCTTTATGGTCACGGCGAAAGGCGGCATCGCTCGCTGCCTTGACGCCACGAATGGGAAAGAGCTTTGGAAAATGCGACTGGGCGGTGAGTACTGGGCATCACCGATTCTCGCTGACGGGAAACTGTATTTCAGCAGCAAGCAGGGCGAAGTCACCGTGCTCGAAGCGGCGAAAAGCAATCCGCAACTCCATGCGTCCAACCAACTCAATGCAGAATTCATTGCTTCGCCCGCGGTTGCAGGGAACTGCTTGATCATGAGGTCCACAACGCACCTATACTGTTTTGCAAACGGTTACAACCGAACGTCAGACCAAGTCGCGGCAGACATCTACCCTGAAGCCCGAAAAGACAAAAACGGCCACCCTCGAGAGTCCGTCAAGGAAGAGCGTGCTCGTAAACTAGCTGCCTTGGGTGCCCGTCTGAAAGAGATGGTCAAAGCTGGCAAATTGAGTTCGAAAGATGCAATCCATCTTTACCAAGCCGCCGAAAATAAATAGCAAACACCTTGAGTCATTCTTAGTCAACTTTCACCATTCCCGATCAACATGAATCTGAGACGACCAAAACTGTTGCTGACAATAGCGTTCGCTCTTTTGTGCGGCACTTCCGTCGCGCAAGACCAGCCCAGCATCGATCCGGATGCCGCCTTCAGAGAGAAGCTTCATGAGCTGGTGAAGGCCGGAAAACTTGCCGAAGAAGATGCTGCCGAACTCGCTGCAACGATGGGCATTGAGGAATACCAAGAAGCTAAGAAACAATCCTCAACCGATTGGGAGGCGGAGTACGAAAAACTGATCTCGGACGCGTCTGCGCGGCAGTGGATCGAGAAGAAAGGAGTCTCGAAAGCGGAGGTCATTGAATATCTCAAAAAACGAGCAGCGTCAAAGAACGGCAAGGGAAAGGCAAAGACTGGGATGAAACCGAAGGCAGGAGCGAGGCCGGATAGTATTCGGTTTTACGCGCTCGTGATTGGACGCCTGAAGTCAAAAGACATCGAACTTGGTGAAATGGAAATCGATGTTGATTACGTGATCAGTGACCGCCCGAAGATAAACTCAGACCTAGTCGGCAAGCGAGTCAAGCTTGTCGGAGTCTCGGGGCAGTTTCTCGATTCACTGCTGCAAATTAGGCGAGGCGAGACAGTCAAAGTCCGAACCGGCGACTTGAACCCAGAAACGAAGGTCCTCGGTTTCGGCTACAAGTTTCATGTGCTTGAACGCACCGAACCGTTTCAACCGGGCGACTTTGGAGTTCCACCAAGAGAGTTCCGAGGCTTTCG
>JBCCOI010000194.1:0-11915 GCA_039025515.1 Planctomycetota bacterium | reverse complement strand
GTTCTTGCTACCTAATCCAATAGGCGATCGCTCGGTTTCTTGGGGGCAACTGCGGCAAGCCCGGGTTATTCACTGCCCTCCGTTCTGAATGGCAAAAGTCAGATTGACGCGACCTAGGAGCGACCCATCAATCAAGGGCTTGTTCTTGAAAGTCGCCCATCGGCTCCGCCCGATGGAAACGTGTCGAAATCGATCGGACGGAGCCGATCGGCGACAATCATTGATCGACCACTCCTTATGCAGTGCCAATGTGGCCGCGAGGTCTTTCTTCTCTGTGCCTTTGTGAGAGGCTTTTTGCGTTGGAATACAATCTCATACGGAGGCACAAAGGCACGGAGGTTCATTGCGCCGTGCGACTCCCGATGAGACTCGGCCAATGGACGGGACTTGGAGTCCGTCCCATGAACCTTGACGCGACAATGCGGGTGCGTCGGCTTTGGGCTTTCCCCGAGGAACGCGAAATTGCTAAAACCCGTCGAAGTCTGGGTGCCACGCTTTTGCTGCGCGATGACCAGGCGCTTTCGAATTCTCAAATACTCCAAGGATGGGTGCGGTCGGCAATGAAAACCAAGGCCAAACGATGGGTCAAGCTGGATGTCAACCGAGTGTTGATTGCAATGGTCATTGTCGTTGCTGGAGGAATGGCCTCTGAGCTGCGGGCGCAGCAAGCGTCCGGCAACTCGGCAGCCCAAGTTGGACCTTTTCCTCCGCTGCCTCCCGCCCAGCAAGCCCAACTCGATCAGATTTTGCTCGAGTGGCAGAAGCAGAGCCAGTCGACAAAAACACTCGAATGCAACTTCACGCGGTGGCACTACGATCTGATGGCGGCACCGGAGAATGTTCATGCCCATAAAGCGCGGGGCGTGGTCAAGTACGCCAGTCCCGACAAAGGCGTTTTTAAAGTCGATAGCATGCTGTTCTTCAAAGGGATGGAGGGTGGCAAGCCGACGTATGGACCGATCCCAAATAAGTTCGGCGAGTGGTGGGTTTGCAATGGTGTCGAACTCATTGAATACGATCGTGACTCGGAGGAGTGCACCGTCACTCGGCTACCGCCAGAAATGCAGGGCAAGCAGATCTTCAACAGTCCGCTTCCGTTTGTGTTCAATCTTGACGCGGAACAAATCAAGCAGCGTTACTTCCTAAACTTGAAGCCGTCGCCGAAGCCGAATACCTACCTGATCGAGGCATTTCCGAAACTGCAGGCCGATCGGGCCCAGTACAAGATGGTCCAGGTTGTGCTCAATGCGAACTTCGAGCCCGACACGCTTCTGATGTATGCACCAAACTTTCATCCGAAACTGGCGCCTCAGTGGGATCACTACGAGTTCGCCGATACGAAGCGAAATAAGATCACGGCGCGTCTGCAACAGTTGTTTATGAACAACTTCATCCCCAAAAAGCCGCCTGCCTCTTGGACGATCAAGCAGGAGGTTTTGCCGCCCGCACAGGTAGCAGGACAATCCGGCGAGACGCAGAATCGATAGTCGAAGTGCCGATTGTTAACGCGAGTTATCATCGAAGACGTGCTTCAACGAGTCGGCAGGATATGCCGCATGTCGGCGGTCGCCCCGTTCGTGAGCAACCGGGGCTATCGCCCGTCGGCTCAAGATGCGCGATTGGATGAGCCGGGTTGCTATTCGTCGACGCGCTTGACCTCAGCGATGACTTCTGCGGCCCGCTTGGCATCTCGTTCAAAAGTCTTCACTTCAACACTCGCCGGCGCTTCGGCGCGGAAGCCGGCGATGAAGCCACCGGTCGCCATGGCTTTGATTCCGGCATCCTTGAGGATTTGAACCAAAATCGATGCGGAAAGTTCATCGGCCCGCTCCGCGACAGTTACCAGGCGTCCATCTGTTTCCGGAGCAGGCGTGCTCGGGTCTCGTTGTGTGTCGTCGGTCATCGAATAATCTTCGGTTCGCGTGGCATTTTGTCGTGTGGGAAGACTCGGCTTGCCGATTTTTCTGAGGACATCGATATCATTCACGGGCGGCCGAGCGGTGGCAATCCTCATTACGTGCGAAACGGCGGGTGCACTCGCGCCCTCTCAATTCACAATGGCCTCGGTGGAACCTGAACCGACGCTGGAAAGCGATCCGAACGGCAAAAGCTGTCGACCTGATCAACCCACTGCCGCCAGACTTCCGAATTCCTTGCCGTCGATTGATGTTTCTGGAGGTGTTGCGGCTGCCGAGATTGCAAATCTGTTGTCGGCCCCCATGCTGCGAAACCATTTCCGAAATGATTTGATCGATGTTGGCAAATCGATCGGCCATCGAGGCCTCTTCGGCGAAGCAACACGCTCGTTGGGTAAGCCATTTCGGCAAGGCCTGGTCAACGCGGTTTATCGTCCGTATCGGCAAAACGTGCGAATGGCGATCGAGCGACTACTTCAAGCGGACTCGTTCGTTGTGCATTTGTCGGTGCGAAGCTTTCCGGCCAAACGGGCTGGGAATTTTTTGCGTACCGATATCGGATTACTGTATGACCCGGCTCGTGAGCACGAAGCGGATCTGTGCATTGATTGGATTGACGAAGTCTACTTTTCTTATGCCGATCTGAAGATCCGCAGGAACTTTCCGCGGCGTGGAACCGTCGACAGTCTGACGAGACACTTTCGCCACCAGTTTGATCCGAATGCCTATTTGGGAATCGAAGTCTGGCTCAACCGAGCATGGCTGACACGGAAGTGCACTCTCCGGGATGAAGCTCTATGGCAGTTCGCCAGAGGCCTGAGGGCCACGTTGGACTTGGCGGAGAGCGACGCGGCTTGACGCGATGAAATGCAGTTGAAGTCACCGTAGGCATCACGCTTCGTAGGAAGATCCGTAAACGACCCGTTGAAGCCGTTCACATGCCTTTCTAAGCCGCTTTGGCGAGCGGTATTGCTGGGGTCTCAGCCACTTCTTGGGCAATCACTTCTTCCGCCAGAGCGTTGTAGTCAATCGCGCCATTGCTCTCTGGCGAGTATTCGAAGATCGATTGTCCGAAACTTGGTGCTTCGGCGAGACGAACATTGCGGCGAACTCTCGTTTCAAAGAACTTCGCATTTCGAAAGAATTCGCGTCCACCTTGCGTGGCTTGGAAGAACTCGTCGATGTCCGTACTGACCTCGGCGGCAAGTCGCGTGTTCGAGTCGTACATGCACAACATGACGCCCGAGAGTCTCAGTTGGCTGTTTAAGCGACGGGAGACGACTTCGACTGTCCTCAGGAGTTTGCTGAGACCATGAAGCGCCAGAAAATGCGGCTGAAGCGGTAGGAAGACTTCCTTCACGGCTACCAATGCATTGACCGTGAGTACGCCGAGGCTTGGCGGACAGTCGAGAATTAAGTAGTCAAAGTCTTCGCCGTCATCGATGAGACGATCGCGAAGAATCATTTCCCGTCCCACCTCGCCTGCCAACTCTAGCTCGGCGGCAGCGAGGTCGAGATTCGAGGGAACGACGTAGAGGTTTTCATTCACCTGCTGACGTGCATCGGCGACGCTGACTTCACCGCACAGAATTTCGTACATGCTCGGCTGGTCGCCTACGGCCGTGATTCCCAGGTGCAGCGAGGCGTGTGCTTGCGGATCAAGATCCATTACACAGACTTTACGGCCCGCTCGCGCGAGCGCGGCTGAGAGGTTGACGGAACTCGTTGTTTTCCCGACACCACCCTTTTGATTGATCACGGCGATGGAACGCATGACAAACTTCCTTTTCGATTCTTGACTCGAATTCTTCCGTGTCGTTGACTGATGTCGAAGGGTGCACCCAAACCGCAGGATGCTGATTTGATGTGAGCCGCAAGGCACTCGTCGCGGGTTTTGCTTTTGCCGGCGGCGAGCGCCCTGTGGCTCACGTGAAGGTGCGCTGCTTTAAGCCGCCTTTTCGTTCTCATCAAGGTCTGCCTGCATTTTTGCGTATGCAAGCAGAACGTCGTGTAAGTCTGAGTTGATCGTCACAGTGTCCTCGGCAAAGTCTTTCAGCCACGTCCGATTGAATCGTTCCGCATGGATCAGCAATGAAACCAAATTCTGCAGCGGAACAGTCCGCGTCTTTACGGGCGAGTTTCCCGTGATCTGGTCGAGTTCTCTCTTCCAACGCGGTTCAAACTCTGCGGGGCGAAGGTTGGAAGTTCGAACGGCTAGTGGCTTGTCTTGTTCTTCAATGGATCGGTTTGGTGAGTCCTCCGCCGGCACCGACGGTGAGGTTCCGGGCAGCGATTCGTCATATGGAGAAACCAGTCTCCAACCGTTCGGCAGTCGTCGATCAAATTCGCTCATCAACCGTCAAAGCTCAACAGAAATCCCAATCGGATGGCATGGGGGCGGTGCCCTCGTCAGTCCCCGTATCGACTTTGAGGGTTACGCAAGTAAAGCCGAAATAGCAGATTTTGCCGGTTGAATCAGTTTCACGACGTCGCAAACGAACGCCCTCCGTTGACATTCCGCATCGCGAGCGCTATTCTCGCGCGGCGGCGGGTTCATGCGCCGCCTCCATTCCCGGCGGAATTTCCGCTGCGAGCAGGACGAAGCTGAACGCGTCGGCTCCGGTTCTCCGCGGCACATCAACGATACTGGATCGCTTTCGGGCGTCCGACTTAACTACCGAGACCGACTGATCATGGCTGTCGATCTAGAGGCAATCGCTCGTCGCGGACGATGCGAGCCGTCCAGTTTGAAACTGGCTCTCCCGCTTATCGAGCAAGGTTACGAACCTCCCTTCTTGGCACGTTATCGCCGCGACGAACTTGGCGGCCTCGACGAATCGACCCTTTGGGCGTTGAAGGCGTCGGTTGAAGCGGACCAGTCGCTCGCGGAGTTTCGAGAACAACTGCAAGAGACCTGGAAATCAACACCGCTTGCCGATCCCGCGATCGGTGATGCGATTCGTAAAAGCGGCTCCAGTCGAACGCTGCAGCGGCTCAGCAAACGGCTTCGTCAAGAATCGAGCGCGGGGATTGCGACCGATACGAATCGATTGGTCGTTCGATTGCTGAATCCACATAAAGGTGATCCTGCCGATCCAAAGGCGCTGGCGGATTCGATCGAAGAGGTTTCGGATAGCCAAGCTGCTGTCGATGGACTCGCTTCGACCCTTCCTGTCCGCCTTGCCGGTGACCCACGCGTGATCAGCGCGGCCGTTCGTTGGTTGAGCCGCAACGCGAAGATTCATATTTCCAACGTTCACGACCCCCACACCGGTGCGGAAGCGGAAGACCAATCGCCGTCGCCAAAGACAGAGTCACCAAAGACAGAGTCACCGAAAGAGGCTGCGTCGAGTGAGCAGCCTGCTGCGGTTGATCAAGGAAGCACAGGAGCATCTGCGGATGAGGTGCCCGCAGAGATCGCGCAGCCGCGGGAAGAGAACACCGGGGGTGAGCCACCGGTAGATCAGCCGAGCATTGAGGCTCACTCCGTGGAGCAGGCAACCTCGGAGCCATCAGCGTCGACAGAGACGCAGGCACCGGGCGAGGATGTTTCGGGAACGTTGCAGCCTGTAGCGACCACCGATTCGCCTTCGGAGCCGTCTAACGAATCGGCTGTTGCGAATACGGCAGAAAGCCAAGCTCCATCTGCCGAAGGAGCCGCACCGGCATCGCCCGAGTCTTCAGCAGCCGCGGATGCTGTGAAAGAAGAGCTGCCGGGATTTTCGCCGGACCCGGAGCCGAAGCCTGAGGCGAAGGCAAAACCGGCACCCAAGAAATCGAAAAAGATCTCGCCTCGTCAACGTCGTCGGCGTTGGTTGGTGAGCGTCTTGAAGCCGCTCGAAGGCAAGCGAATGCCCGCGACGAAGCTGAGCGCTTTCCAAGTCGTGATGCTGGGGCGTGCTCTGCGGAGTCAAGTAGCCGTGTGCGCGTTTGAATATGACGCTGCCAAGTTGGTCGGCGAGATCAAACGGACAATCACGGGGCTCAACAAGAACATCGAATCGATGCTCGGCGACCTGGTGATGAAGCATGAGGCCGACATTCGAGAGGCTGCTGAAACGGCCTGGTGGGATGAGTTGCACGAACGGGCATCGGCAAGACTCGTTACCGTCGTCGCCGATCATCTGCGGAAACACGTCAACCGCGGTGCCCTCGACGCCAAGGTGGTGATGTCGATCGACGCGGTCGGTCCGAAAACGGCCGCCACTTCAATTGTGTCCGCCGATGGGCGAGTGCTGCACGGGGAAGACATCCCCTGCCAACTGACAGGGAACGTGCGCAGCCAGACGGTCGCCAAAATGGGCGAGCTGATACACAAATTCCATGTTGATCTTGTCGTTATCAGCAATGGTCCCGCGCGGCGCGCTTGTCTCATCGCTTTGGGCGACCTGATCGGTCAATCACCCGAAGGTACACTCCGTTGGACGATCGCGGAACGTAGCGGCGCGGATTCCTATTCGAGCAGCAACGTCGCCAATGCTGAAATGCGTTCGACGCCGCGTCGTTTTCGAGCGGCTGCTTGGATCGCTTTCTCGGTGCTTCATCCGTCACAGGCTTATGCCAAGGTGGATCCGCTGCGGCTCCGTTTGGCTTCGTTCCAGAGCGAATTATCGGACGACGCACTTTCGATCGCCCTTGGGCACATCATGTCGAGCGGCGCGTCACGCGGAGGCGTGGATGCCAACGCTGCGCCGGGTGAATGGCTCGAGCAACTGCCGGGAATGTCGCCCGACGTGGCGAAGCAACTGACGGCGCGACGTGAAAGCAATCTGCTCAAGTCACGCAAAGAGCTCTCGGAGTTGCCGTGGAATTCTGCGGTTCATTCACGGCAAGCGTTCCCGTTCTTACGCGTTTTCGAAAGCGATGAAGTTCTGGACGGTACGCTGATCCACCCGGACGACTACGCACTTGCGAAGAAGCTCGCGACGGCACTCGAAATCGAACTGCCTCCCTCGGCGCCCAACGGGTACGAAAGTCCCAACTATGCAGAGAAGCCAGAGGCGGAGCCTAAGCTGGTCGACGCGACCGAGCCGGCGGCTCCGGCGCCCGTTGAGGACTTTGACAATGCGGGTGAGCAGGCGAGCGAATTCACGCTCGAAGACGGAACGTCACCGAGCTCGGAGAGCGACGGTGAAAACTCAGTTGCTGTCGACCAGACGTCACAGTCAGCGAGTGAGGGCGATGTGACTCCGCCCGAAGCTGATTCGGCTAACGCTGAGGCCTCCAGCGTCGAAGAGACGTCTACTGAATCTCAGTCCGAGGATCAAACGCATGCGTCAACGGATGGCGATGCTTCCCCAGAACCTGCAGCTCAAGAACCTGCCGCAGATGAGACTGCGGACGGGGCGAACAAGCCGAACGACGCGGAGAACGTGCCGCCGATCGAAGCCGCAGAAGCCCCTCAAACTCCAGAGCCCGTCAAACGGCCTCGGCCTGAGCGAGCCAAGATCGATAAGTGCATCAAGGAATGGCAAATCGGCAGGCATCGTACGAATCAACTTGTCAGTTGGCTCTGTGATCCCTTCGGCGAAACGGCGACGTCCGGTGCACCGCCGGCCGTCTTAAAAACAATGCCGACGCTCAAGTCGCTGCAGCAGGGGGAACAGGTCATCGGTGTCGTTGTCGGCGTGATGAGCTTCGGCGTCTTCGTTGAAATCGCTCCCGATTGCAGTGGGCTGATCCACGTCAGCCGATTGAGCGATGGTTACGTCGAAGACCTAAACGAGACCGTACAGGTTGGTGATGTCGTCACGGCTTGGGTAACGGGAATTGATGAAAAGCGGCGACGAGTTGGGCTGAGTACGCTTTCGCCGGAACAAGAGAAGAAACTCGAGTCCGAACGGCAATCTCGCCCTCAGGGGCGGCAACGAGGCGGGCAACCCAGACGCGACTCACGCGGCGGTGGCAAACCGCGGGGTGGACAGCGAGATGCAGCGGCGTCATCTGGACCCGGGGCAGGCAGAGGCAAGGGCGGCGGCAATCGTGAAAATGCTCGTGGCGGCGGTAAGAAGCAGCAGTCGGGCGGTCGTCAACAGGGCCGTGGCGGTGGCGGTGGGCGAGGTCGACAAGGAGACAGGGGGCCGCGGAAGTCGCGAAAGCCCGAGTCGTATCGCGTCGTCGCCAAGGCCGAGAGCAAGCCGATCTCAGATGCGATGAAGAAGGGTGACGAGCCACTCCGATCCTTCGGAGATCTGATGCAGTTCTACACGAAGCCGGAGACTTCGAAGGCTCCCGAGACTTCGCAGACGCCAAAGGTTACGGAACAAGAGAAGCCTGTAGCAGCGGAGTCACAGCCTCAAGCTGCGAGTGATCCAGCGACAACGCCTGAGCTGTCAAGTTCAAATACCGATGCGAACGACGCGGCGGCCGTGAAGTCTTCCGGTCAGCTTGAATCCGCTTCATCCCCCGAATCCGCCGGTGGTGACGGGCAAGCACCAGAGAGCGCGAATCCTGCCGGAGCATCGGAATGAGTGACGACTTCCGCTCGCGGCTCGAATCAGCAATCAAGCGGGGTGAACGGCGTCGAGATCAAACCGAAGACGACGCGAAGCGACAAGAGCTTTCGGCGGAGGAGCTGAAGCGTTTGCACTCTTCACTTCGTCTATCACTCTCCGACCGAATCGAGGGCAAAATAAAGAGCATTGTTGATGCCTTTCCGGGCTTCCGGACGGAAGCAATGTTCGGCGACGTCGGCTGGGGAGCAGCTTGCTATCGCGATGACTTACAGCTGTCTGGTGGACGTCGGAACAACCAGTACAGTCGCTTTGAGATTGTGATCCGGCCGTTCAATGCCGAACTCAAGGTGCTGGATCTCAAAGGCAAGGCGACGGTGAAGAACCGTGAACTCTTCAATCGTTCGCTTTTCCGCGACATCGCCGACGTCGACGCGGCCGAGTTTGAATCTGTGATTGACGCGTGGACGATCGAATACGCCGAGCAGTTCGCCGCTCGATCCTAGCGGTTCGACCTGAGCCGACTGGACGCTAGCGCCACTTCTGTACGAACGACCGCGGCCAGTGCTTAACGTTGATGAAGTACTAGCCGGGTTGAACTGTAGCCGGCTGAACTGTAGCCGGGCTCTCCGAGCCCGAGCCCCGTGGTGTCCGTGGCTATGCAAATCCTTGCAACCGCAATGACCGTTAGAGACCGTCAGGCTTCGTTGTTTTTCGGCATCATTGCAGGTTGCATTTTTGCATCATGATCGCAAATGGCGTGCTACGTTTCTTCGGACGAGGACTGCGCCGTTCGCAGCCTCGGAAAGGACTCAACGCTTGTCGCGAACGACATCATGTCAATCCATCTTCTCAGACGACCTGCCGAAACATCGGTGCGAAGGTTGCGCGGGTCGATGGTCTATGTCGGCTTCATTTTGCTCGCGTTGAACACGCTTGGCGGATGTTCAAGGATACGGTTGCCCGCGGTTGATCCGACCGGTCAGCGGCTCTTTCAGCCTTTGCCGACAACGACTTCTATTGCGCTGCCTGGTTCTGCCGGTGAAGGTCGGCTGGGCAATTGCTTACAGCGTCTCGGCGATCCTTTGAACCTGCGGCCGTTTTCGATGCCCGAACCGGCGTTCGTTGAGCCGCTTACACCTCCCGATTGCTTGACGCCAACGCCGGCCGTCACGCCACCGATCGGATCTTCAGTCATCGGCGGAGCTTCGGCGGAACCCTGCGTTCCGAGCGAACCCTGTGCCGGAGACTGTTTGAACGGACCTCCAGCCGTTTTGCTGGGGGACGAATGCCGGCTTCGAGATATTTGTTCGCTACCCAAACGCGGGAAGCGTGGTTGCATCTTGCTTTCGCCGCAGAAAATCATCGCGCCCGTGGGCGGTGAGGTCGTGTTGCTCTCTGGGATTTGTGGTACCGATGGTTACTTGCAAGTCGCAGAGCCTCTTGAATGGATGCTAACGCCCGAGAGCGTTGGAACGTTCATTCAAGTGGGAGACGATGATCCCGGTTTGGCGCATCGACTTGCAAGGGTTCGGAAGGCCAACAAACAGGATCCTTCTTTCGCCTATGGTGTCACCAGTACCAAGGAGACGCTGATCACTCGAGGGAATCGCAACCCCGATGACGATGTGAAGCTCGAGAAGGGGCAAACTTGGATCACGATCAGTAGCCCCTCCGAAGGCACGAGCCGAGTGACCGTGCTAGCTCCGGAGAGTGATTGTTGGGATCAACGAAAAGCCACGGCGACGATCTACTGGATCGACGCTGCGCGGCAATTTCCCGGGCCACAACTTGTCCCCGCCGGAACACCGGTCACGCTAAATACGCGCGTGACTCGTTCGGAGGGAACGCTTCCGGCACGCGGCTGGCGAGTGGTTTATGAGCTGTCCAATCCGGAACTCGCAACCTTTGCCGGTAGTGGAACATCGATTGTCGAATCGGTTGTTGACGATGCCGGAAACGCAACCGTTCAGTTGATCCCCACACCGGGAACGTCCGGAACAACCGCGGTCAACATGCGAGTGATCCGTCCGGGAGGCGAACGCGACAACATGCCCGATCTGACACTGTTTGAAGGGCAAACATTTGTCACGTGGAGCGCACCGCAATTGGCGATCGAAGCTGGGGCTCCCGAAGTCGCTTCCTTCGGTGTTCCTTTTCGCGCGTTCGCGAGGGTGTTTAATCCGGGCGACCAAGCGACACGTGATGTTTCGGTGACATTGCAGGTGCCGGAGCGAGTTCAGGTAAACAGTCCCGATACCTTTGCGACCAATCTTCCGGGAAGCGTAGTCTGGCAAATTCCCGAAATCCCGCCACAGACGCAGTTGGATTTGGTGGTGGATGTCACCACGGAGGCTTCGCTGCCACTCACCTTCGAGGCACGCGATGGAGGAGGATTGTTTGCAACCGATACGGTACGCGTTGACGTTTACCGGCCGTCATTGGTGATGACCGTCATGCCGCAAATCGAACGAGGCCAAGTGGGCGATCCCATCGGTTTCGATATCGAAATCCGAAACACGGGCGATCGTCCACTCGAGAATCTGCAACTCACCGCGACCGGTGATGGTTCGATGCTGCACGAACAGACTCAGGATCGGCAGGTGTCGAAGCGGAAGCCTGATGGCGTACTGCAGCCCGGCGATTCTTGGCGAGAGTCGGTTTCATTTCTTCCCACCGATGCCGGTCGTCGTTGTATCCAAGTCGAGGCGACGGCCGATGCTGGTCAACGTACGAGCACCGAGTCGTGCATCATCGTCGTCAACCGTCCGGTTCCGACTCCCGCCGTGACCGCCACACTGAGTGGTCGCGCCGTGATTGCGGTCGGTGACGAATCGATCTTTCGTGCCGTGGTCGCCAATACCGGGCAACTTCCTCTCACGAACGTCCGTTCCGCGATGACGTTTGACCCGCAACTGGTTCATGTCGAATCAACGGCGGAATTCCGGACGGATCCACCGCCCAGGGAGTTTCTCTTGGAATGGGTGATCCCAGAACTGGCGCCCGGAACCAGCCAAGTGTTGGAAGCCAGATTGCGAGCAATCGGTCAGAATCCAAGAAGTACGGTCGTTCTTGCCGTTGAGTCTGACCAAGGAGCACGCGACGGCAAGCAGTTCGAGTTTCAGATTGTCGCCGGTCAGCCGATCCCGCGAGCCACACCCGCTCCGTTGGATCCGCCACCGCCGACGTCTCCGCCACCGACAATTCCCGAGCGACGGCCTCTGCCAAATCCCACGCAACCGGCACCCCGGCAGCCATTGCCTGCGGCAGCGGAACCGACCAGTCTGCAAGTCAGTCTATCGGGACCGGCACCGAACCTGCCCGTGTTCGAGAACGAGCCGATTCCTTATTCGCTCGTCATTCGAAACCCATCTTCGAACCCCGATGGAAACGTCAGCATTCGCTTCAACCTGCCCGAAGGAGTGAGCGTCGATCGAGTCGTACAAACGTTGAGTCCGGACCTGGGCCGATGGGATCCTCGTGGAGGCTACATCTATCTTCAAGACATCGGTTCGATGCGACCCGGTGAGATGATCGAGTACCAACT
>JBCCOI010000193.1:0-11964 GCA_039025515.1 Planctomycetota bacterium | reverse complement strand
GTCGTTCCGAGCGAAGACGTCGCGACATTCACGCGAGACGGAAAAAAGCGAATCACCAAGCGGAAGTTGCTGCCCGGCTACATCATGGTCCGGATGGCGATCAACGATGACACTTGGTTTCTGGTGCGAGAAACCGGCGGCATCAGCGATTTCACCGGCTCGGCGGGCAAGCCGATGCCGATGGATCCGATCGATGTCGAACGCTTCATTAACCAGCCCGAGGCGGATGATGAAGAAGATGCACCAATCAAGACAGCAATCCCGTTCAAAGTCGGCGACCGTGTTCGCGTCAAGGAAGGAAACTTTGAAAACCAGGAAGGGGACGTCGACGCTGTCGACGAAGCGAACGGACGCGTGACCGTAATCATCAACATTTTTGGCCGCAGCGTTCCGATGGAGCTGCATCACTGGCAGGTCGAGCCGCTCTAGATGGAGAGCTGTTTCGACCCTGTTACCACCTCACTCACTTACCCTTTCCGTTTTCATCATGGCTAAACAAGTTACCGGTGTCGCGAAGTTCCAAGTTCCCGGCGGTCAAGCGACTCCGGCGCCCCCCGTTGGTACTTCGCTGGGTAAGTTTGGTGTAAACCTCGGGCAATTTGTCCAGGCATTCAACGATCGGACCAAGGAATACAACGGGACCCCCATCCCGGTCATCGTTACGGTCTACAATGACCGTAGTTTTGAGTTCATCACCAAGAGCCCACCGGCGGCATCCATGCTGAAGCAAGCAGCGGGAATCGCCAAAGGAAGCGGCGTCCCGAACCTTGATAAGGTTGCGAAGGTTACACGTGCCCAATGCGAAGAGATCGCCACAAAGAAGATGGCCGACCTGAACGCCCGGAGCATGGACCAAGCGGTTCGCATGATCGAGGGAACGGCCCGGAGCATGGGCATCGACGTCGAAGGCTGATCATCGTCTGCGACGTTTCCGTCTCGAACCGTCGCAACGATGTACGTTCTTGAAAATCCAGTCCTGCAGCGTGAGCTTCTCGTCAACCTGCGGACCAAGCGGGCATTCTTTCTGCTCGCCGCGTACCAAATTTTACTCGCGGCAATTGTGCTGGCGGCGTGGCCTTCCGATGAGCGGTTGGATTTATCAACCAACCCGCCGTCGGCAACCAAGCTGGTCAATCTGTTCTTCCTTGGCCAATACGTGATCGCTTCATTGATGGCACCCAGTTTTGCCGCGGGCACGGTCAGCGGCGAAAAAGAGCGGAAGACGTACGAGATGTTGTTGGCAAGCCCGCTGCGTCCCGGCGCGATCGTGCTTGGGAAGATGATCGCATCTCTGACGCATATCGGAATGCTGATCATCGGATCATTGCCAATCATCGTGCTGTGCTTGCCGCTCGGCGGTGTCAGTGTCTACGAAGTCCTTGCCGCCTACCTTGGGCTGATCGTTTCGGTTGTGCTCTTTGGCGCCATCGGCGTTTTCTGTAGCAGCTACTTCCCGCGGACAAGCAGCGCACTGGTTGTGAGCTATCTGGTGATTCTCCCGCTCGTGATCTGCGCCTGCGTGCTTTGGGCTTCGTTGGCGAGTGACGGAGACCTGCGTTTAAAGCTGGCGGTGATTGTCTTCCCAGCCTTTGCATTTGCTGCGGTCATCCTGATGGGAGCAGCCGCTGCGGGGCGAATGCTCTATCCGCCCGATGTGGGCAGCGAAGGAAACGAAGTCATCGACCTTGAGAAAGAGGCCGAGGAGGCCGTTGGTCTAGTGATTCAGCCGGACCAGTTTCCCGATCGGCTTTTCGCGCCTCCGAAAAAAGACGAGATGATGGCGGACGGCGCGAACCCCGTTTACGACAAGGAGCTCCACAGCGAGATCTTCAGCCAGGGGACCTTGATGCTGCGTTTGGTCATCCAAATCAGCATTCTCTTGGCGATCCCGATGATGGGCGTGTTTCTCTTTTTTCAGCGGCAGCACGCACCTTGGTTCGCGGTCTATGTCATCGTTTTTAATATCCTCGTCGGTCCGTCGTTCCTCGCCGGAAGTGTGACGAGTGAACGCGAGCGACAAACGCTTGATCTGCTGCTGACCACTCCGCTTTCCCCGCTTCAGATCTTGCTTGGGAAATTTATCGTCCGGTTTCGAATCACGATTGTGCTAACCGGATTCCTGCTTTGGCCGCTCTTGCTGGGTGCGGGGCTCAATTCATCGTTTTGGTCGAATTGGCTGACCATCGTCATGATGTTTGTGATCGTTGGTGTGGTTTGTTTAGTCAATTGTGTCGTTGCGTTGACTTGCTCAATGTTCTGCCGCAAGACTTCGATTGCTTTGCTGTTTACCTACGCGATGTTGTTGCTGCTTTACGTTGTCCCACCGGCGGTGGCGAATTTCACACGGCTTTTGGAGATGTCGCCGACCGCGATAACGCAAGCCGATTTGATGGGCGTTGCGAGTCCGTTTTCGGCTCTCTTTGCCTTACCGCTCGATGAGCAAGTTGTTGAAAACGTCGACATTAACCGCGGAAACTGGATGATTGTGATTGGGTACTTGCTCTTTAGTGCCGTGCTAACACTCCTCTGCACGGCTGCGATGTTGTTGCGGCTACGTGGTCGCAAGGGGCTGTCCGACGGCTAAGTGCCCTGATCCGAATTCCGGAAGGCGTCACGCTGGAGCGCGTAGTCTTCTGCGGATGGCAACTCAACCGTCTCCGGTTGTTCGGACTCCCAGAGCTTTTCCAAGAAGGGTCTGCACCAACCGCACCCGGTACCTGCACCGAAACACTCGGAGAGCTGAGACGGTTTCGCGGGCGAGTTTGTTCGTAAATACTGGAGGACTTTTCGCTTGCTGACGTGAAAGCAAAGGCAAACGATCCGATCATCGCTGTCGCGTGTATCCATCGGCTCTCCCGGACGGTTATTCGCAGATCATAGCGGTCGCGAGACGACAGGCGTCGAGATAGTCGGGGATGAAGAGTTTTTCGTCGGCGGTGTGAATATTGAGCTGCCCGCACCCAATGGTCACTGCGTGAATTCCATGTCGAAAGAGCCAATTCGCGTCCAAGCCGCCGTTCGCGACGGCCCGAAAAGGCTCACGTCCGATCGCCTTCAAACACTTTTCGGCCGCGACGACGGAAGGATCGTCGTCATCCAATCTGAACGACTCGTAATCGACATGAGACTCAAATGTTACGGACCCCGTTACACCGGAGTCGTTTGTGACCTGTGACGCCGCCTGCTCAAAGGCTTCGCGGATATTCCGGACGATCTCGGTACGAAACTCGGCCTGATGGCTTCGTGCTTCGGCCTTGAGAAAAAGTTCGGGCGTGACGACATTGGTCGCCTCACCGCCTTGGATGACACCCACATTGGACGTTCCTTTTCCGGACTCCTTTTCGACCCGTCCCAGCCACTTCTGTTCATCCAGCGAAGCGATTGCTTTCGCGGCAATGACGATCGCGCTGATGCCCTCCTGCGGTGCGAGACCGGCATGAGCGGGCAATCCCGTGATTTGGATCTCCATCCGCTCTCCACCAATTGCCCCAGTGGTCAGCTTGTCGACGTTGCCACCGTCGAAGTTGATGGCTCGGTCGATCTGCCCCAAGCTCGAAACGTCCAGGTGCCGAGCGCCCTCGAGCCCAACCTCTTCTTGGATTGTAAAGAGTAGTTTGGCGGGGGCAAGGTCTTCGATGCCCGATCGCAGCCTCTCCACGGCGGCGGTGAGCACGGCGCAGCAACCTGAACGATTGTCCGCCCCCAAACCCGTTTCGGAATCGCTGATGACATAGTCGCCTTCCACAACCGGACGGCTTCCCAAGCAGACGGGCACGGTGTCCATGTGGGCAGACAGGAGCGTGCTGGGCCGGTCGCTGTCCGTGCCGGGCAGTTCGACAATGAGATTCCCGCAATCTCCCTTCAGCCGAGTCCTCGTTTCAGCCCCGTCGAATCGAATGTTTCGTTTGTCCAAGCCGGCTTCGATCAGAATCTGACTAATGTGTTCTGCGACCGCTGCCTCCTGACCGCTTCGCCCTTCGATAGCGGTGAGCTTGACGAAACGATCAATTGCCTGGTCCGTTGAGACTTCGACTCGATTCATGATTGCGTTAAACTCTCGGTGCCGGGGAGTAGCAGCTTGAAAACACTTGCGATTCAACTGTTTTCCAGCGGTGCATTGTGTCCCGCTTCCGCCGCCTTCGCACCCCCGCAACGATGCCTGCGACGATTCCTGCCGCCCACTTTCCCGCGAAAAGATGTCCGATCTACCGGTAATCAACACCGCGGATGAAGCGGCGGAACGTCAAGCGTCCGAGCTGCGCGAGCATTTGCTCGACTATTCCTTGTCGGAGTTTCAGCAATGGCTCACCGAACGGGGCGAACCAAAATTTCGTGCCAAACAAGTATTTCGCTGGATCTTCGAGCGACGTGCACGTGATTTTGATGCGATGAGTGATCTGCCGAAGTCGCTTCGGCAGAAGTTGGCGGCGCATTTTGAAATCTACCGTGCACGAATCGCCGATATTCAAACAAGCCGAGACGGTACGGATAAGTTGCTGGTCGGACTCGCCGGCGGCGGTGAAGTCGAGTGCGTACTACTTCGAGACGGAAATCGCCGCAGTATCTGTGTGAGCAGCCAAGTTGGTTGTGCGATGGGTTGCGTGTTTTGCGCCAGTGGTTTGGACGGTGTCGATCGAAATTTGACCCAAGGCGAAATCCTCGAGCAGATGCTTCAGTTGCAGAGCCGGCTCGATCAAGGCGAGCGTCTCAGTCACATCGTGATGATGGGCATGGGAGAACCGCTCGCGAATCTCGACAAGGTGCTCGGTGCCTTGTCGTTGGCGAAGGCGGAAGACGGGCTGGGGATTAGTCCGAGGCGGATCACGATCAGCACCGTTGGCCTTCCTCCGGCCATCGACCGACTTGCCAAACATGGCGTCCCGTATAATTTGGCCGTCAGCCTTCACGCTCCGAACGAAGAACTACGCAACGAGTTGGTACCCGTCAATCAAAAGATTGGGATTGAGTCAGTGCTTTCGGCCGCCGATCGCTACTTCGAATCGAGTGGGCGTCGTTTGACTTTCGAATACGTGCTGCTGGGCGATGTAAACGATCAGCCGGAACATGCACGTGAACTTGCGAGTCTGTTGCGACACCGAAGCGTGTTACTCAACGTCATTCCGTACAATCCGGTGGCGGGACTACCGTACCGGACGCCGACGAAACATGCGATCGCGGAGTTTCGACGCATCCTCGAGTCGGCCGGCATCAATGTCATGTTTCGTCAACGCAAAGGTGATGAGATTGATGCGGCTTGCGGCCAATTGAGACGTCATCGACAGAAGACCCAGTTACCAGAGAAATCGACGTGAGTGATCACCCAACTCTCGATCTTGTCAGCCAAGCGATGAAGGATGGCGACTTGGATCGCGCCGGTTCCATTTGCGATGGTGTGATCGCGGAAGAACCCGATAACGCGCGAGCCTATTTAATGCGTGGTGTCGTGCATGCACAAAACGCCGACTTCCAGTCTGCAGTTAATCACTTTCACCGCGCGACGCAACTGCGGCCCGACGCGGCAAACTATCACTTCAATCTTGCGTTGGCCTATCAGCATCTTGACCAGCGAGATCAGGCGATCGAATCCTATCGAGACGCCCTTGCGTGCAAACCTGATTTCTTGGAGGCACAGAACAATCTCGGGAACCTGCTGATTGATGATGATCAACCCAAGGAAGGCGTTGAACACTTTCGAAAGCTGGCGGAACAGTTCCCCGATCAGGCCGTTGTTCAATACAACCTTGCGAATGTGTTGCAGGATGCCGGGGAGTATACGGAGTCCATCGACGCCTTTCGCCGCGCCATTGAATTAGACCCGGACTTTGCGTCCGCCCGCGAAAACTTGGGCAGGGCACTCTCTGACGTGACTCGCTATGAAGAAGCTGCTGAAGTCTGGCGTGAGTGGTTGCAGCACGAACCGGGGAACCCCATCGCTTCGCACATGCTGGCGGCACTCGGCGAAGATGAAAAAATTCCGGATCGATGCAATGATGACTTTGTCCGCGGAACGTTCGACGAGAACTTCGCCAAGTCGTTCGATGATCAGTTGAACCGACTGAACTACCGAGTCCCGCAGATGCTGATGGATGCCGTGGCCGACCTGGACGATCTCGAATCCGAGTTGGATGTGCTCGACGCCGGATGCGGCACCGGACTTTGTGCGGTGGATCTTCGGCAGCGCGCAAATCGACTGGTCGGGCTCGATCTCTCCCCTGAGATGCTGGAGAAGGCTCGTGCGAAGAAGCTCTATGATGAACTGGTCGAAGCGGAACTTTCCTCGTTCCTCAAAGCAGCGAGTGCCAAGTATGATCTGATCGTTTGCGGCGATACGCTTTGCTATTTCGGCGAGCTCGAATCGGTGCTCGAATCCATCCCTTCCAACCTAAAACCTGGCGGACATTTCCTTTTCACTCTGGAGTATCTCCAAGCCGACGAAGACGGCAATGAACCGGAAGAAACAAGGTTCCGGCTACAACCCAACGGTCGTTACTCGCATCGGGAACCTTACCTCCGCGACGCGCTCGCTGATTCGGGACTGAGCGTGAATCGACTCGAAACGTGCTCGTTAAGAATGGAACGCGGACGAGACGTCACAGGGTTCCTGGTCGATGTGACGCTTGGCGAAAAGTAGATCGGTGGAACGATAAGCCAACGTCAAATCCATGTTGAATCCATCCGACTAGTGGGTCAACGTGAAGTTTCAAGGACCAAGACGCACGATGGTAGCCGCGATTGTTTGCAAAAAACCGAGGCTATCGCCCATCGGCTCGTGTAGCACGAACGGGCGTGCCGCGAAGAAGGGGCAGGCATGAAAAATGTGAGGCCACAACCTTGAAGCTGGTTTATAAGCTAAACCAGGATCTCGTCGATCACTCGCGCGGGTTTAACGCCGGTTAGCTTCTGATCCAGGCCTTGGAACGGATAGGATAGCCTTTCGTGATCAAAGCCGAGCAGCCGCAGCATGGTCGCGTGGAAGTCACGGAGCTGGACGGGGTTGGTGGCAGCGGAATAGCCGACCGGATCGGTTTCGCCATACGTTATTCCGGGTTTGACACCGCCGCCGGCCATCCAAAGCGTAAATGCGGAGGGACAGTGATCGCGGCCGACAAACGTCATCTCTGCACCACCGCGGTTTTCCCGCATCGGAGTGCGTCCGAACTCACCGCTCCAGACGACCAGCGTGTCTTCGAGCAGCCCGCGCTGCTTTAGATCCGCCAACAGCGCCGCCATCGGCTGATCGACCTGGCGGCATTTGTCTTGAAATCCGGCGTTTAACGCTTCGTTCTTCGCGGCGCCGTGCGAGTCCCACCCCCAGTCATAGAGCTGGACGAAACGAACGCCCTGTTCCACTAGTCGTCGCGCGAGCAGACAGTTGTTCGCAAACGACTCTTTGCCAGGTTGGGCGCCGTACATGTCGAGTGTCGTGGCGGACTCTCGGCGAATGTCCATCACCTCGGGCACAGCCGTTTGCATCCGGAATGCCATTTCATACTGCGCGATCCGTGTCAATGTTTCAGGGTCGCGGAAGCTTTTGTAAGACTTCTCGTTCAGACGACCGATCGCATCCAGCATCGCGCGTCGACTTTGCCGCGTCGTCCCCTCTGGATCGGAGAGATTCAATACCGGATCGCCGCCACTTCGACACTGCACGCCTTGATAAACCGAGGGCAGAAAGCCACCGCTCCAAAGCGCCTTCCCGACGCGAGGTAAGCGACCGCCAGAAAGCAGCACCATGAAACCCGGCAGATCCGAGTTTTCGGTGCCCAGTCCCCACGTGACCCAGGACCCGATCGAAGGATTACCGATGCGTGCTTGTCCGGTATGCACCATCAGTTGAGCGGGGCCGTGATTGAATTGATCGGTCTGCATCGTCTTGATGAAACAGACATCGTCGACATGCTTCGCAAAATTCGGCAGACGATCGGAGACCCACGCGCCGCTCTCGCCATATCGCTGGAATGGAAATTGGGGGCCAAGCATTTTTGGCGTCCCCTGAATGAATGCAAAGCGTTTGCCTTCCAAGAACTCTTGCGGGCAATCTTTGCCATCGAGACGCTTAAGGTCCGGCTTGTAGTCGAACAATTCGAGCTGGCTGGGCGCGCCGATCATGTGAAGGAAAATCACACGTTTGGCTTTCGCGGGCAGCGGCGGCTCCAGTCCGCTTAGCGGGTTGTCAGCAGCATGCACCGGACGCAAAGAATCCGCCCCACCGGCAACACCCTGCATCGCCAGCCAAGCCGCACCGAGTCCCGTCGTGCAACGCTGCAGGAACTGTCGACGCGTATCCGACTGGAGCGTGAGCAGTTCGTGTTCCTTCAGAAGTGATCGTCGACTCATCAGATTATTTCGTTAGGACTTCATCCAAGTTAAGGAGAACCGTGGCGATGGACTCATAACGTTGCTGCTCGTCAAAGTCGGATAACGCGTCGAAGAGATGCCGCAAGTCATCAATCTCCGATTGAGAACCGTTGCGGGAGGTGGCCATTGCAAACCCGGCCGCCAACCGTTCGTCAACCGTATTTGCAGCTTCCATGATCCGCTTCGCGAATGCTTCTGCACACTCGATAAACGTTTCATCGTTTAATGTCATCAGCGCCTGCAGCGGAGTGTTAGACCTGAGCCTTCTGGGTGCGCAAAACTCTCGTGACGGTGCGTCAAAACTCGCAAACATCGGAAATGGAATGCTGCGTTTCGTGTACGTGTAGATCGATCGACGATATCGATTCGGATCGTCGCGTTTGGGCGTCTTCCATTTGTCACCACCGGCAAACGGACGCCAAACTCCGCTCGGTAGTGGAGGGTGCACCGGCTTGCCAAACATCTGCGTTGAGAGCAGACCTGAAATCGACAAAGCCTGGTCTCGTACAAGTTCTGCCGAGAGTCGGTGACGAGGCCCTCGTGCGAGCAGTCGGTTCGATGCGTCTCTTTCGTAGAGCTCGTCGCGAATCGCGGAGCTTTGTCGGTAAGTACTGGAAAGCACGATCTCGCGAATGAGCGTTTTGCGGCTCCAACCCATCGACGACTGAAAACGGGTTGCTAAATCATCGAGCAGTTTCGGATGCGACGGTGGTTCTCCCGATGACCCAAAATCTTCCTCCGTCGCGACGATTCCCGTCCCAAAAAGCCGAGCCCAAATCCGGTTGACCGTCACGCGAGCGGTTAAGGGGTTCTCGGGGCTGACCAGCCACCGTGACATCGCCAATCGGTCCACGTTCTGGTCAGCGGGAATGGGCGGCAACGATTCGGGAGTTCCGGGAGAGACCTCCTTGTCTTTATTCAGAAAGAGCCCCCTGGCAAAAACATGAGTTGGGCGTTGAAGGTGCGTTTCTCGATTTCGCAAGACGGGGACGCTCGTCGAAGCGATCTTTGAGCGTTCGCGTTTCAATTTAGCAAGCTTCTCGCGTTCGCTTTGAGCGTTGTCGTCATCTCGCTCCGTGAATCGAAGGTCACCGGTGACGTCCAGCTTCCCGCGTTTGATCACCAATGAAAAGGACGCCAGAATGAACAGACGGTGATCAAGCTTTACTTTGAGAGTCGCACCGGGAGGAATCTCAAGAGGAGATTCCAGCAGAAACGCAGCGGTGCGGGGATGGTGAATCCTCGTGTACGCCGCAAAACCTTGTTTTGATTTCGGGTTCAGAGATTGCTGCGGATCGTAGAAAGGCTCTGGTTCATCGCAGAGAACGCGTGTGAAGACGATCGGCAATGGACTGTCCGCGCCTGGCACGATGAGCTGGGCTGAAAGGTGCGAAAGCACGAATCCCCATTCGGAGTCATCAACCGCCTTCTCCGGATCGAGGGGCATCGCCGTGAGCCGAATTCCCGTGAGCTCATCGAGGGACGATGGTAACGGTGCTTCAACCGTGATGACGAGGTTTTTCGAAATCGTATCGACGGTATGAAACTCGTCATGATTCGCCTTGGCATCGATCGCCAGCTTCGTCGCGTTGCTTGAAGCGACTCTGAGATCTCGAAGCGGTTGCCAGTGTTCGTTATCGGAAAGAAACTCGAATTCTCGGCTCCATAGCTCGCGATTAATCCGACGAATCTTCGCGTCCAAGTCGGATGCCCGTTTGGTATGTCGCGGGTCGATGGGGGCCTGGACGATCGGCCAGTCTTCATTCAGATCGCAGTCCGCAGTGTTGTTAAAAAATGCCGCAAACTGGTAGTACTCGTCGTGGCGAAAGGGATCGTATGGATGGCTATGGCATTGAACACATCCGAAGGTAACGCCCTGCCATGTCTGCCACGTCGTATTCACACGATCGAGCACGGCCATGATGCGGAATTCTTCGTCGTCCGTTCCACCTTCTTCGTTGGTTTGTGTATTGCGATGCGCAGCCGTCGCGATCAGGTCATCAATCGTACGATCGGGTAAAAGGTCGCCGGCGAGTTGCTTAACCGTAAACTCGTCGAACGGGACGTCTTCATTGATCGCAGAGATGACCCAGTCGCGATACTTCCAGATGTTTCGCCGTGAGTCGAGTCCAAGACCTTTGGAATCGGCGTAGCGTATTTGGTCGAGCCACACGCTGGCCCAACGTTCACCGAATGAACCGCGGGAGAGCAGGTCCTCCACCACCGACTCGTAGGCGGCGTCACCCTGTGCCTTAATCCGGCTAAGGAAACTTGCACGCTCTTCCGGACTCGGCGGGAGTCCGGTCAAGTCAAGTGTGACGCGTCGCAGCCAACGCTCGGGTTGCTCCTGATCGGCGGGCTCGATGCCTTCGCTTTCCAATCGTGAAAGCACGAATCGATCGAGAGGTTGTCGGCACCAGTCTTCATCCTTCAGCGAGGGCTTTGCCGGTGCGGTCGGTTTTTCGTATGCCCAGTGTTCGGTCCACGTCGCCCCTTGCTCGATCCATCGCTTGAACAGAGCGACTTCCCGGTCGTTGAGTCCCGCGCTATGCTCCGGCGGCGGCATCCTGATGTCGGGATCATCAGAGAGGATGCGTTCGATCAAAATCGACTCGTCCGGTTTACCGGGTTCAACGATCCAACCATCGGGCGGCAAAACGCGGTCTCGATAGCTAAATGAAACATCACCGGCTTCTTGAACGCCGCCATGGCAAGCCGTGCAGTGTTTGTTGAAAAGTGGCCGAATTGAATCGTTGAACGAGACCAGTTCTGTAGCCGTCGCACAGGTCGAAATCAACGAGGCGAGCAGGACGAACGCAATAGCGAGGGGAGGACGTAACATCTTCAACGAGCGCGGAAGCTAGCACACAAGAGCATGAAGAAAGACGCTGCCGGAACCGATACAATCGGCGCCACTGTAGAAGCCGCATGCTAGGATAAACAGGCAACGACTGTAGCGATCCATTTTCGATCAATCACCGAACCAGAATATAGCTTCCGACCCTTTGTTCCATGCCGATAACAGGAATTCTCACCCCGAATATTACTCCCGTGAGTGCGGACGGGACGATCAACGAGTCGAAGCTGCGCGGCTACGTGGACTGGCTGATCGAAAAAGGCGTTGATGGCCTGTATCCGAACGGTAGCACTGGCGAGTTCATTCGTTTCACGCCTGAAGAGCGGCGTCGGATCGTTGAGATCGTGGTCGACCAAACGAACGGGCGAGTACCGATCTTGGCCGGTGCCGCAGAAGCCAACGCGCGTGAGACGATCGACGCGTGCGAGGCCTACGGCGCGCTTGGTGTTCGCGCAGTAGCAATCGTCGCACCCTTCTACTACCGCGTCTCCGATCAAGGCGTCTACGCCTACTTTCGAGAGATTGCAGATGCGGTTTCCGTCGATGTCACGCTTTACAACATCCCACAATTCGCGAGCCCGATTTCGGTCGAGAACGTCGAGCGTCTCGCTTCCGAGTGTCCGCGTGTGATCGGCATCAAAGATAGT
The DNA here is from genome assembly GCA_039025515.1 of Planctomycetota bacterium. Lineage (GTDB taxonomy): Bacteria > Planctomycetota > Planctomycetia > Pirellulales > Pirellulaceae > Stieleria. The sequence continues at coordinate 102 of JBCCOI010000193.1, read as the reverse complement.
TCGGGCGACCTCCCCAACATGATGCGAATGATCTCGCAAGTTCGTCCGATACGCGATGACTTCACATTTCTTACGGGTTGGGATGCGGCGTTGGTCCCCATG
>JBCCOI010000192.1:0-11991 GCA_039025515.1 Planctomycetota bacterium | reverse complement strand
CGGGGGTGACCTGCAAGGCGATGTGGAGTCCTACGGATGGGTCTGGCTGTTGTTGCTCATGCTATCCGAACATGACGATTATCGATCAGCGGTTCTCGCGGCAAGTGAAGACCTCACGATGACTCGATCCAGATTTATGGCGCGGTTTCGTGAGCGGCTCGAGCGGTCATGGCCGATCGTTCAGGCAAGATGGCGGCTCACCGCGTCGACGGTGGACTACGGATTTGATTGGGACCGCGAACGCTGCCAACTTTCCATCAAAGATCCGCTGTGGGACGGACGTTCGAATAGGCTTCGCGTCGATCCATCGAAAGGCTGGCAGTCGGTGGGGGTGAGGTTGAAACCGGGACAAGTTGTTAGACTGTCTGCACGCGGTCGATGCACGCTCGGCCAGGATCCGAAGCCTTGGGTGAGTGAGCCTGCCGGAGTCACCATTCGGTACGTCGGCGATCGTCCGCTAGGCCAACTGCTGTTTTGTTTGCTTCCGAATCAGACTTCCGAAGAACGCTGGCTTTCGCCGTTGAAGATTCAATCGTTGGAGACCACAAAAACGGTCACCGTCGATCGGCACTGCTGGCTACTTCTTCGCGTCAATGATGCCGCCAGTGAACTTGCGGACAATCAGGGCAGCTATGAAGTTACTTTTTCACTCGCGGAGAAATCGTAATGTCGAAGCGACGCAGGAATCGAGCTTCGACGGCTCCCCAGCAATCCGGTCCCGCCAGGGCTTCGCTTCAAAAATTGGCCGGTGAGGTTGCCCTGCAGCAGTTTGACGAAAAGACTCGGAAACAGTTTCGCGATTCGATTCGAACGCAGATGTTATCGGCGAGCCGGTGCATCGACGGACCCAATTTTCGAAAGATCGCCAACGATGACGTGAGCCGTCTCATCCGGCTCTATGACGACCATTTCCTCGGCGGCAGGGTATTGGCCGAAGCCCGAAAGGAAGGAATTTCGTTCAGCCTTTCGTCGCGAATGACGAGCGTCGGCGGAAAGCTGATTACGCAGTATCCTGAAGGTGACTACAACGGGAGACGAAAATTCGAGCTCGTACTTTCCAGCACGCTGCTGTTCCAAACGTTCGAAGACATTTCGCGTCCGATCGAAGTCGCCGGCTGTATCTGCCACGACCGTTTGGATGCGATGCAGCGAATCGCCGAACACGAGTTTGTTCACTTGGTTGAAATGCTGATTTGGAATGACGGGAACTGCAATCAGCCTCGCTTTCAATCGATCGCAAATCGATACTTCGGGCACACCGACTATCAGCACAACTTGATCACTCAGCGAGAACGGGCTGCAGTCAAGTTTCAGATTCGCGTGGGCGATCACGTCGCATTCTCTCACGACGGCCATCGATTCCAGGGCCGGGTGAACCGAATCACTCGCCGCGCGACCGTGTTGGTACCCAACGCAAAAGGCGAACGCTTCTCAGATGGTGAACGCTACGTCCGTTACTACGTACCGCTCGAAGAACTGCAGCGAATTTCGTGAGGCTCACTCTATTCGCCGGATGCGGCGACGTCAGCTAAGGGCACTTGCACGGGGCTCATCAAATAGCCGATCAGGTCGCGAACTTCCTCGTCGGAAAGCTGATTCAACAACCCGTCCGGCATCGGCGAAAGCGTCGTCTTTTTGACTTGCTCGATCTCGTCAACGGCGAGCCGTTCTTTGCGAGTTTGCGTCTGGATCTCCATCGTGCGGTCGTTCTCAGAAATGATCAATCCGTTGAAGACTCGGCCGTCATCAAGCAGCACGATTGACATCCGGTGATCTTTTCCGACAACTGCGCTGGGGTCCAAAATGTTCTCAAGCAGATAGTCCAAGCTTGATCGTTGAGCCCCCGTCAGCCCCGGCCCAATGTTTTCGCCTTCGCCGAACAGCTGATGGCATTGTGAACAAGTCTTCTGAAACAGTTTTCGCCCCACCGCAAGATTCGCACCCGCTAGGTGCTCCGGCGTCAGCCTTGACTTCAACTGTGTAATCAACTGCCTACGTTCTTCCGGTGAATCCCGAAGTGCCCCCCAAGACTGCGTAAGTGCCTCGCTAAGTTCTTCATCTCCATAATTTAGGATCTGCCTGGCGTGAAAGGCGTTGAGATCCGATGCGGGAATTCCATCGTTGACATCCAAGCGTTCCAGCAGCTCAAACGCGAACGATTTCCGTGACACCAAGATCTCGATGACGGCTGGGCGATCTGACGTATGGAATCGACGGTACATTTTGGCGAGCGTCTTGCCGACTTCTCGGTCGTCGAATTGTGAGAGTCCACGTGCCGCGACTGCATTGAGCTCGCGTTGTCGCAACAACGACTCACAGAGCGACTTTAGGTCATCGGGCTTTGCGTTGATGAGCGTCTCCAACGCAGCAATCCGAGTCTTGAGCGGTTGATCACCGGATGTTGCGATGCGTTTCAATTCGTCCAAAGCCAACCCGTCACCGAACAACAGGTTCAGCTCACGGACGATGTCCTGTTCTTGTTGTGCGGCGACGCCGTTTGCGAGCTGCTTCCAAGATTCCGGTTCCGGCGCGTTCTGCCAGCCTTTGAATCCCTTCGATAAGCCTCGCAGGACCTCGCGCTGACGTTCCGGCTCGAAGCTAGCAGCGGCGGAGACCAGTGCATTGAGTGCTGCGGGCTCTTTGTCAGAAGTCTGCGCAATTGCACGCGAGATCCACTGCAACGTCGATGGAAAACTGCATGACTTTGCGACATCCACCAAGCCGAGAAGATCATCATCGTTCTCAGAAGCGGCGAGTGCGGTGAGTCCAAACCAAACGATGGACGGAAAGTCCCGATCGTCGGCAAACTCACTTCGCGTGACCAGCCGCTTCGCGAGTGCGGCACGAAGCGACAGAGGCATCCGCTGCAGCGTTGACGCAATAGCCATCAACACGAGACCGGATTCATCTTCGTTGGCGAGTTCAAACAACCGATCGTGCACGTTCGACGCTTCCGGATAAGTCACGTTTGGAAGCGGCCCCATCAGCGTATCCATCGGCCATCGATCCGTCAGCAGACGAATGGCCCAAACACGTACATGTTCGTCGGAGTCAGAGAGAAGGGCCAACAGTTCGGATGTCGTTGTTTCTCCGGCTTGATAGTTTCGCCAAAGCGTCGGGAGTTTGCCTTCGCCCGATAAGCAAGCCGGCTTTGAAAAGACTCTTCCAGTTGGTTTGTCAGGCCCGTAGCTCACTTTATAGATTCGGCCGCTCGTGCGGTGGACACCGGTGTGATCGTGACACTCTCCGGTATCGCTCCAATCCAAGACATAGACGTTGCCGTCGGGCCCCGTCGTGATTTCGATACCGCGAAAAAATGGATCGGATACGAGCATGAAGTCGGGTTGATGCGAACCGACATAGCCCGCGCCCTGCCGCGTGAGTTTCTCGATGTTTGCCCTTTGCCCGTGCATGTTCAGCGTGAACAGCTTGTTCCGATACTGCTCAGGCCAGCGATCGTGTTGATAGATCATCATGCCGATATGAGCATGACCACCGCCGAACTGGTTTGCCGCTCCGTCACGGCTCTTCGTCCACGAACCCGAACGGTCGTAGTGGTAATGATCGGCAATGTGATCCAAGCGTTCATAGACGAACGGATTCGCGCTATCGCCGAAAGACTCTTTGAACTGCGCTCCCGGGATCATGTGCCAGAGGTGCCCGATTACGGTATTGATGAAGAACAACTCGCCGTTTTCGTCCCAATCATGCCCCCAAGGATTGACCGTTCCGTGCACCAAAACCTCTACCGTCTTGTGCTGGGGATGGTACCGCCAAATCCCGCCTTCAATTGGTAGTCGCTGGTCGACGGGTGTTCCGGGCACACCAATCTTTCCCGGGCACGAGTGACCGCAGCGACCGTAAAGCCAGCCGTCAGGCCCCCAGCGAAGCCCATTTGCAAAGTTGTGGTAGTTGCTGTCTGCGACGGTAAAACCATCGAGCAAGACTTCCGCAGGACCGTCGGGACGGTCATCTCCATCGGCATCCGGTATGAAGAGCAGCTTCGGCGGGCACATCAGATAAACGCCGCCACTACCGACTTCAACACTGGTCAGCATTTGCACGTGATCCGTAAAGACGGTGCGATTATCCGCAACGCCGTTACCGTCAGCGTCTTCCAGGATCAGCACGCGATCTCGCATCGACAAGTCGAAGTGCTGCTTGCGGTCGGAGTACGTGTAATTCTCTGCGACCCACATCCGTCCGCGATCATCCCAAGCCATCGCGATTGGATTTTGGACATCGGGCTCGGCGGCAAAGACATCAACGCGGAACCCCTTCGGCAGCTGCATCGATCCAGCAGCGACCTTGGCCGGCATCGGGGTTGCGTTGGTGTCCGCCTCGTTGTTCACGATGGTCGGAAAATCATCACACCGAGCGCTCACTCCAACAATCACGAGCGAAAGCGTTGCGGACACGAAGAGAAATCGGATGGACATGCGAAAGGGCGGGCTGAGGTCGAGTGGGGAAGAGGGCGTGACGCAGGAAGCGATCACGCCGACATCACAGTTTAATGGACCGGGTTTTCCCGTGTCGAATTCACGCGGTTTTCGCTACCATACGGTTCCCGCCCAACACCCCGCCCACCGCTGCATCGTCTGGATTTGACCATCTGATGTGCCCTCGAAAGCTCCGATTCCTTTTTGTTTGCGTGTGCGGTTTGATCTCCACAGGCGCCTTGTGTGGCGACGCAGGCACGACCGGGGCAAATAATGCGAAGGTGGATTTCAATCGGGAAATCCGATCATTGCTTTTTGATCGTTGTGTCAATTGTCACGGACCTGACGAAAACGAGCGCGCCGCAGATCTACGGCTCGATTTATTTGACAGCGCGACGGAGGACCTCGGCGGCTACGCTGCGATCGTGCCAGGTGATGCCGACGCGAGCGAACTTTTGATTCGCATCACGAGTGATGATCCCGACACGCGGATGCCACCGCCGGGAAAGGGAAGTGAGTTTAGCGATAAGGAGGTCGCACTGATTCGGCGTTGGATCGATCAGGGTGCGGCTTACCAGAAGCACTGGTCTTATGAACGCCCAGAGCGTCCGCAACTTCCCAGCGTCGAGCTCGCAACGTGGCCTCGGAACGAAGTCGACTTCTTCACGCTCGCGAGAATGGAAGCGGCCGGGCTTCAGCCATCACCAGAGGCACAACGGTTGGCGCTCGCGCGGCGCGTCAGCCTCGATCTGACCGGACTTCCACCGACGTGGGAAGAGGCAACAACGTACGCGCAGGATTCAGCCGTCGATGCCTATGAAGTATTCGTCGACAAACTACTTGATAAGCCGACTTTTGGCGAACGCTGGGCCCGAGTCTGGCTGGACCTAGCGCGGTATGCCGACTCGGCGGGCTACGCGGACGATCCGCCACGAACCATTTGGGCCTACCGGGACTACGTGATCGATTCACTGAACCAGAACAAGCCCTTCGATCAATTTACAATCGAACAACTTGCCGGTGACTTGCTAGACGATCCGAGCGAAGAGCAGTTCATTGCGACCGCGTTCCATCGTAACACGCTCACCAACAATGAAGGCGGAACGAATAACGAAGAGTTTCGCAACGAAGCGATCGTCGATCGAGTGAACACGACCTTCGCCGTTTGGATGGGCACGACGATGGCGTGTGCCCAATGCCACACGCACAAATACGATCCGATCACCCACGACGAGTACTTTCAAGTCTTTGCGTTTCTCAATCAAACGGCCGACAACGATCGGCGGGACGAAAAACCTGTTCACGAGGTTTGGACGCCCAAGCTGTTGGACAAGAAATTGATCGCGGAAGCCAAGGTGAGCGGCGGCGAACAACGTTACGCGAATGCCCTTTACGAACTGTTTGCCGAAACGGCTGGCGGCGGAATCGACGCGATGGCACCTGAACCATCGGACATGCTGCGCCACGGCCGCTATGTCTTACAGCTTTCCCGCGCGGTGGCCGAAACAAAAGCCGAGCTTGAACAACTGCGGAAAGAGCTTGCGAAGATCAAGCCGAAGACGACCGTTCCGATCATGAAGGAACTACCGGGCTCAAAACGCAGGAAAACAAACGTTCAAATTCGCGGCAATTACCGCAGCAAAGGGAACCAAGTCGAAGCGTTGACGCCCGAAGTCTTCCATCCATTGATGGCTCGTGGCCCAAAGCCTGATCGTTTGGATCTTGCCCGTTGGTTGGTCGATTCTGAGAATCCGCTCACCGCGCGAGTCATCGTCAACCGGCACTGGGAGCAACTCTTCGGGATAGGGATTGTTGAAACAAGCGAAGAGTTTGGAAACCAAGGTGAATTGCCTTCGCATCCGAAGTTACTGGACTGGTTAGCGGTCGACTTTGTTGAAGGCGGATGGGATCTGAAGCGGTTAATCAAGACAATCGTGATGTCGGCCACCTATCGCCAAAGCAGTGTGACGACGAAGGAGCTTTACGCGAGGGATCCGGCAAACCGTTTACTGACGCGTGGCCCTCGATTTCGAATTTCCGCTGAAATGGTCAGAGACCAAGCGTTGTTTGTCAGCGGATTGCTGAGCCCGAAAATGTTCGGCCCACCGGTTCATCCTCCGCAACCGTCGCTCGGTCTGAAGGCCGCGTTCGGGTCGGCAACCGACTGGAAAACCAGCAGCGGTGAAGATCGTTACCGCCGAGGACTCTACACGACCTGGCGTCGCAGCAGCCCGTATCCTTCGATGGCCCAATTCGATGCACCGAACCGGGAAGTCTGCACGGTGCGGCGCATCCGAACCAACACGCCGCTTCAAGCTCTGGTGACTCTTAACGATCCGGTCTACGTCGAAGCCGCGCAGTCTTTGGCGAGGCTCGTAATCAGTCAATGCGAATCCGACGAAGATCGCATTCGAGTAGCGTTCCGCCGAGTCTTGACTCGCAATCCATTGCCCTCTGAGGTCGATCGACTGATAAGCCTTTTGGAGGACGTCACCGAAAATTATCGTGGACGCCCGACCGAAGCGAAGAAGATGGCTTGCGATCCCCTCGGTGATCTCGCAGCTGATTGCGATGTCGTCGAGCACGCGGCCTGGACGGTTGTCTGCAACGTCGTTCTCAATCTCGATGAAGTCTTCCTCAAACGCTGAGCCAACGATGATGAATTTTCGGCATCAACAACTCGGGGCTCAAACTCGCCGACATTTCTTGAGCCAATCGACAGCCGGCATCGGCGCGATCGCGCTTTCCTCGCTGTTCGCGAAGGATGGATTCGCGGCAAATGCCAATCCGGAGTCATCCGACCCGCTGACTCAACGCAAACCACACTTCGCACCTTCGGCGAAACGTGTGATCTACCTGCACATGACGGGATCACCGCCCAACCTCGACCTCTTTGACTACAAGCCGGAGCTTGTCAAACGCAGCGATCAAGATTGTCCGGATCAATTTCTTAAAGGCCGCGAGTTCGCATTCACTTCGGGAACTCCAAAGTTGATGGGGTCACCAAGGAAATGGAAACAGGTTGGCGAATCAGGCATGTGGATGAGCGACGCGATTCCTCACCTTCACGACGTGGCTGATGAGATGTGCGTCGTCCATTCGATGTACACCGATCAGTTCAATCACGCTCCGGCAGAGCTCTTGGTCTACACGGGTTCGCCTCGAAGCGGTCGACCTTCGCTCGGTTCTTGGGTCACGTACGGCTTGGGTAGCGAAAACGAGAACCTTCCCGGTTTCGTCGTTCTGATCTCAAGCGGCGTGCAACCCAACGGCGGCAAGAACTCATTCGGCAGTGGTTTTCTACCTTCCGTCTACCAAGGGGTTCAGTGTCGCAGCAAGGGTGAACCCGTTCTCTATTCTTCCGACCCGCCCGGAATGAATCGGTCGCTCAGGCGTTCCACGCTGGATGCGCTTGCAGATCTCAATCGCATCCAAATCGACGAAATGGGACACCCTGAGACCGCCACTCGGATCTCACAATATGAACTTGCATTTCGGATGCAGACGGCCGTTCCCGAAGTGATGGATATCTCCGCAGAATCGCAAGCGACACTTGATGAGTACGGTGCCGTTCCGGGCGGTGCCAGCCTTGCCAATAACTGCTTGCTTGCCAGAAGGCTGGTCGAATCCGGTGTCCGTTATGTGCAGCTCTTCGATTGGGGCTGGGATTTTCACGGGACCAATCCCGGCGAAGGGTTGACGGACGGCCTGACAAAAAAGTGTGCTTCGATGGACCGACCGGTTGCCGCCCTCATTCGTGACTTAAAACGTCGAGGCTTGCTGGAAGACACACTGGTGGTTTGGGGCGGAGAATTTGGCAGAACGCCGTTTCGTGAAGGCCGAACCGCAAAGAGTAAAGTGCTCGGACGCGATCACTACCCCGATGCCTTCACCATGTGGATGGCCGGAGGCGGAGTCAAACCGGGTTTCGAATTCGGACACTCCGATGAACTCGGGTTCTCGATCGCCGAGAAACCTGTCCACATCCATGACCTACAGGCGACGATCCTGCATCAGCTTGGCTTCGATCACGAACAGTTGACGTATCGATTTCAAGGACGCGATTTTCGCCTGACCGACGTCCACGGACACGTCGTCAAGGAACTTCTTCTCTAGAGAGTGCATTGTCACCTCTTAAATCTAAGGTTCGTGCTGCCTGAACCATTGGGCGATAGCCCCGGTTTTCTGGGAACAATCGTCTAGAGGGCATCCGTGTAAAGCACATCCGATTCATCTAAACTACCGCGTATCCCTCCCCTCCCACTCTTGGAGACGTCCCGCCATGCCAGTTCATCGAAAACCGTCCCGCAAAGAAACAGCCGACCGAAAACGACTCAGCCGACGACAGTTCGGAAGCGGCTCTGCCGCCACGATTGGCGGTCTCGCGATCGGCGTTCATACGAGTTCGCGGGCCAAGGCTGCTCCTGGCCCCAATGACAAGGTTGGTCTGGCCATCGCCGGCCTGAACAGTCGCGGCATGTCGCACGCGGGCGGCTTTCATTCCGATGATCGTTGTGAGATCCGGGCGATCGTCGATATCGATGTCGAAGTTGCAGACAAGGCCGCATCAAAGATCGGATCGATGCAGGGCAAACGTCCTGAGATCTTCAGCGATTTTCGCGAAATGCTCGAGTCCGATGACGTCCAAGTCGTCACCGCAGCAACGCCGAATCATTGGCATGCCTTGATGGGCGTTTGGGCCATGCAAGCTGGTAAGGATGTCTACATCGAGAAACCGATCAGTCATAACATCGACGAAGGACGCGCGCTCGTTGCGGCCGCAAAGAAATACGGCAGGATGTTTCAAACCGGAACGCAGTGCCGAAGCAGCTTGGGAGTCATCGATTTGGTGAAGTTCGTGCAAGACGGTGGCATCGGCGAAGTCAAGCTCGCGCGAGGACTCTGCTACAAGCGACGCAAGTCCATCGGGGCCTTGGGTGACTACAAGGTTCCCGACGGTGTCAATTTTGATCTTTGGAGCGGCCCGGCAACTTTCACGGACCCAAAACTCACTCGGCCTCGGTTCCACTACGACTGGCACTGGCAACGTCACTACGGGAACGGTGACTCTGGAAACCAAGGCCCGCACCAGACCGATGTGGCGCGCTGGGGGCTCGGTCTCGAACGCCATCCGGATCGGATTTTGACCTATGCCGGTCGCTTGGGATATCAAGCCGAGAGGAAAGACGTCGGCTATGTCGATGCCGGTGACACCGCAAATACGCAAGTATCCATCTACGACTACGGTGACAAGACACTCGTCTTCGAAACTCGTGGACTGAGCGTCGATGGCAATAAGGATGATGAGATCAACAAGTTGTTCGGGAAGGACAAGGGCAATCGAATCGGCGTCATCTTTTACGGCAGTGAAGGCTACGCGATTCAAGGTCCCAGCTATGAAAACGGAGCCGTGTTTGACTTGAAGATGAAACCCGTTCGAAACTTCCGACATGACAGCAAGAAAAACGGTCGTCTGAACGATGTGCACATGGGCAATCTTCTGGACGCCGTCGACTCTCGAGACGCCTTGTTGCTGAACGCCGATGCACAATGCGGGCATCTCTCAGCATCGATCGCTCATCTCGGTAACATCGGATACTACGTCGGCCAACAGAATCGCGTTTCTCCTGCTGTAGTTGCCAACGCAGTCGAGGAGTTCGGCGGTGCAGATGACAATGCCGAAACCTTGGCTCGCACGCTAAGACATCTAAGCGACAACGAAGTTGATCCCGCGGCGGAACAGCTTTCGTTGGGTCCGGTACTCAAGTTCGACCGAGAGTCTGAGCGATTTACAAACAGTGACGCCGCGAACGCCCTGCTCTCTCGTGAGTACCGCGAAGGCTTCGAAGTCCCCGCCCCCGAGAACGTTTAGACTCGAGAATTTCTCAAAACGTTCTCACACCACTGATGCTCAGCAGAGATTGACAGGCTGCCAATGTTTGGCAGCCTGGCCGTCTTTACCAAAGCATCGCGAGCCGGTTCCAAAACGGATGATGCAATAGTCCTGCGGCCAGCAGTACCATCGTTGGCCCGAACCATCTTGGACTCAGCCGAGCGGTTCGCGGGAAGCGAGCGAACAATGCCATCGCAATCGTTAACGCGATCCAGATGAGCATTACGGTCACCAGCGCTTGCCAACCAATTGTCAAACCCAGCAAGACCAACGCCACCGTCTCGGGCGCGTCCATACCGATCAAGTGAACGAGACGTCCCGCCAGCAAGCCAGCGATTCCGCCTGCGAGACACGTGATCAGTTGCTCGACCCAAGTCGGAAGACTGGCGGAGACCGAAACACCAATTAAATCATCAAATGCAACGGTGTGAAGCGCCGGCATGCAGATCATCAATAGCGAAAAGACGATCAAGATTGAGAATGCCATCGCCCTTGGGCACTTTAGGCGATCAAGTTCCATCAATGAGAACATCAGCAACATGCTGAACATCATCGTGTGGTAGAAGTAGATTCCCACCACCGGCCATTTCGTGTAGAGAATGATCCAGACGATTCCGGCATAGTGATAATGCATTCCCCCGGGGACGTTGCTGGCACCCGTGACGAGCTCAACGAGGAACAGCAATGCAAAGATGCCCGAAGCGACCAACTCAACCATCAGGTAACGCATAGAAATCGGTGCCTGGCAGGTCCGACAGCGTCCCTTCAATGCGAAGAAACTGAAGATTGGGATGTTGTCACGACGACGGATTTTCTGACCGCAGTGGGGGCATAAAGAAGAACGCGTCGTGACGGGTTCGCCACGTGGAGCACTCCCGGCGACCACGTTGAGAAAGCTGCCCACGCAGGCGCCGACGTAAGCGAAGATCGAAAAGATCGCGAGTTTCGCTGAGCGAACTCGCAACATCTCGAACGGCGTGAGCTCTTCAACGACGTATGTTGTTGGACGTTCTTCGAACTGCTTGAAATAGCTCTCGATCATTGGGAAAACGATCAGCCAGCCAACCGTCGCTGCGACCGCAACACCCAAAGCGATCGTACGAAATGAGATCCGCCTCGTTTTTTCCTGCACCATGATGACCATCACGCGACAACTCGGACTTCGAGAACCACAAGTATCGCAGCAGACCAGGAAAACGGAATCGCCCCGGTGCAAAATCCGCACAAATGCCGGCGATCACTCCGTGGTCGCTCCCGAATATCGCCCATTGTGTGAGGAGCCGAGTAGAGAGCCCCAAAATCGTCAATGCTCAACTGCAGTTAGGAATGGACGATCAATGATTGTCGCCGATCGGCTCCGTCGGATCGATTTTGACATATTTCCATCGGGCGGAGCCTCTCTTGTCTACATGGGGATGCTAGCGATATTGACAGTATGGAACTACATAGGCTGAGACGTGGCACAGGGGATTACGTCCCTTCGGGACTATCGGCAGACTCTTGTCCATCACTCAGTCCCGAAGGGACGGTAGCGCCATGCCGGTGGCCTTGGCCCTCGTCGTTATACACATTTGAATTGGCGATGTAATTAGCGATCGGATCGCGTAAGCTGTTTGTGATACGGATGTTACAAACTATTTTGCTTGCGATGGATTGTTG
>JBCCOI010000191.1:0-12056 GCA_039025515.1 Planctomycetota bacterium | reverse complement strand
GAGTGATCAAAAGACCTCAAAGCAAATGGCCCAAGAAACAAGAAAAACACCGAAAATTGCCGCCTCTGGCCAAACGGTTCAGTGATGCAATTCGCCTGCAAACTTAGCGGTATTGGGCTAAAGCCGGTACACCAGCGTTGGTGCGTAGCCTTCGGTATCACAAGATTTCGAGGTTGGTGTTGACGGTCAACCCAGGAAGGCGGAAGCGACAGTGTCGGCGAAGTGGATGCCTTTGGGCGTTAACTTGATGATTGATCCCGTAACGTCCAGCAGTCCTTGTCGACTGAGCTGCTCGACTTCCGATGCGAGTAGCTGTTGCATGTCGATCCCAAATCGTTCTGACAATTTGCTCAGATCCATGCCATCGATCAATCGGATGCCGAACGCTGCGGCTTCGCGGGCGGCTTGCAATGGGTCGACTTCATCGGACTCTGCGATCGCACATTTGCCGGCTTCCATGCGTTTGAGGTAGGTCGTCGTGCTTCGGTGGTTCACCGTACGTTTGTTCTGCAAGAACGCTGCGGCACCGGGACCAAAGGCAAACCAGGGATCGCCGCTCCAGTACGCCAAATTGTGCCGACACCTTGATCCCTCTGCGGCGAAGTTTGAAATCTCGTAGTGCCGCAAACCGAATTTCGCGAATTGCTCACGTGCAGCGTCGTACATCGACAATTCCGTGTCTTCATCCACCGCCGTCAGAAGTTGCTTCTCGCGCCGATTCCAAAACGATGTTCCTTTTTCGAATGTCAGTGCGTAGGTTGAAACATGACGAATCGGCAAACGGGTGGCTGCATCGAGATCTCTTTTCCAGTCGTCGAGCGTTTCTCCAGGGGCCGCGAAGATCAGGTCGAGCGAGAGGTTCGAAATGAGATTCGACGCAAGCCGAATTCGATCCATCGCTTCGCCGCCGAGATGGCCGCGTTCCAGTTGCTTAAGCTTTTGATCTTGAAAAGACTGAACGCCCAAGCTGAGGCGATTCACGCCGTAGTCGGCAAGAAGGCGAAGCTTGTTCTCGGTGATATCTTCCGGGTTGGCTTCGACCGTCCATTCGATGGAATCTGAAAACTCGAACGAGCGACGAATGGCCGAGAACAATTCAGCGAGTGACTCGCTGGGCAGGTGCGTTGGGGTGCCGCCGCCGATGAACAGCGTTTCCAGCGGTACATTTTCAAACTCGTCGGCCTCAAAACGCTGAGCGAGCTCAGTGGTGATGGCCGAGATGTATCTCGAAATCAGATCATCCCGATCTGCAATCACGCTGAAGTTGCAATATCCACAACGATGCCGACAGAACGGGACGTGAACGTAAGCGGAACGTACTTTGGTTGTCGCCCCAGTGAGACCAGCAGCGCTCACTCGCCGCCACGTAGTTTGTTGAAGTAGTCTCGGGCGTATTCCTGTTCGGTCCGCGGCAGACGCTGGTTTTCCAGCGGGTCGCTATCCTCAGACATCGAGCTTTCGATCGCCTGCTTAAGATCTTCGCGCGAGACGCCTTTCCGGTTCGGGCCGTCGGCGAACCCTGAGATCAAGGCTTTTCCTTTTCGGACGTTGCCACGAACCTGTGTTTCATAGGTATTCGTGTCCGTTTCCTCTTCGGGACGATCACCGCGGCCGGGGCCTTCACCCATGCCCATGCCTTCGCCCATTTCATCGCCGAAGCCCATGCCCATGCCATCCATTCCCATGCCCATGCCGTCCATTCCCTCGCGAATCTGCTCCTTCGACTGCGAAAGGTCATTGAGTGCGCTCTCGAGATCCTGAAGCTCACTCATCTCGTCTTGCATCTCGCTAAGTTGGTCCGCCATGTCCCCGAGCGCATCGGCGGCTTGCTTTGAGTCCCCATTCTGCATTGCCTGTGCCGCTTCGCTGAGCTTCTGAGCCATCTGCTGCATCTGCTGCGTTTGCTTTTCAGATTTCTGCTTCATGTCGTTGAGTTGCTGCTGCATCTTGGCTGCGTCCTGGCTTCGGCCCTCTCGCTTCGCCTGCTCGATCTTCTTTTCGAGTGCCTCTTGCTTTCGCTTTTGTTGATCGGCTGCGTCCTTCAATTGATCGCGAAGCTTCTTGATTTGATTCTCGAGCTGCTTCTTCTCTTTTTCGCTCAGCTTTCCTTCGGAGATTTTCTTGGCCAGCTCACGAACGATATCCTCTGCCTTTGCGAAGTCACCTTTTGCGATGGACTTCGCCGCCTCCTTGGCTGGACCTTCTTGCAACGAATTGAGCTTGGACATCGCTTTACGCATCTGCTCGTTGGATCCGAGCTGCTCGCGACGTTGCTCCAATTGTTTCTTTAGGTCGTTGAGCGCGATCATCGCCTGCTTCCGATCGATCGCTTTTTTCTCGGTGATTTCGTTGAGATCCTTCTCCATCTTCGCGAACAGATCGCGGGCTTCATCCAACCCCTTGGCTATCGCATTTCGCTTTTGTTGCTCGATCCGTTTTTTCAATTGCAGCGAAGCTTGCTTGATTTGAGCAACCACGGCGGGATCGATCTCATCAGCCGGATCGACGCTTTCGGAGGCCGGTTGGACGAGCGTCATCACGACGGCTAGGACCGGCGCGATCGCAACCGGGAGCCAGCCAAGTTTGCTGATCGAGAAAGGAAACTTCTCGGCCACTCGAATCTGATCGGCGCGGCGTTCGGCATCGGAAACCAGTGCCCGCCCAAACGTGGTCTCTTCGTCGGCAGCCGCCATGGTCAGGGAGCTGCTTAGCCGTTCTCGCAGCCCGAATCGGCGATCCACCTCCATCGCCGTCTGGTTGACCGATGGTGCCGTCATCAACGCGTACGCGACGGAAGCGGCAACGGCGGCAATCACGCTGCCAATGATCCAAGCTTTATTCCAAAAATTGATGTCGATTTCCATAACCCAGATACCTGGCGCCGCGATCGCGAAGGTCGCAGCGAGTAGGGCGATAAACAGGCTGACGCACAGCGAACGTCCAAGAATTCCGAGGATGACTCTTCGACGCGCGTTTCGAACGGGAGCTTCGATTCGGTTCATGTCCTAGCCTGAGATTGCTTGCGGCCTAAACTTGTAGGGGAATCGTCCAGTCTGGCGGGCCGAATTTCTCAGCTTCATGCTCGTGCCCCGACGATTCACCACCAATATACGGATTCTAGGCGTCCGCAACCCGCAGAGATTTCGGGAAAATGTCCGATTCCACCACTGTCTCCGAAATGAAAGTCGGCGAAAACACGGATTCGACCGGGCTTCGGGCTTCGACAGCAAGTTCAATACCGTCGCTTCCCGATCCACGGGATCTGCCCGACGCCGACGTCGTGATTTACGACGGGGAATGCAACTTTTGCATCTCTCAGGTAAGGAAATTGCGTGCCTTGGACTGTTGCGGCGGCAGACTGTCTTTCCTGTCGCTACACGACTCCCGCATCAAAGAGCTGTATCCCGACCTGACGTACCAGCAGCTGATGGAGCAGATGTACGTGATCGATGGCGTCGGGCGACGTCACGGAGGCGCCGACGCGGTACGTTATCTGACTCGACGGTTACCGCTGCTTTGGGTGGCGATGCCGGTTCTTCACCTTCCCGGTACCGCAAGACTTTGGCGATGGCTTTACAGGCAAGTTGCCAAGCGTCGCTATAAGCTGGCCGGAAAAAAATCAGGGAACGCGGTTTGTGACGGTGACGCTTGTTCGGTGCATTTCGACTGAGACGGTCGGCAGCCGTCTGATCACTCGTGCGTGGTCGACGTTTCTGACATTCTTGACTGCCGGAGGGTGTCTGGCGTGCGTGCTGAGTCTCGGTTGTGGGGCTGCCGAACAAACCGAATCGGCCGAAGCTCTTTCCGTGTCGTCGACGCTGGCAGCACAATTGGAAGCCGGCCGGGCGGGGCAGCTCCAGCGGATAGAGCTGGATTCACCGGTTTACGATGCGGAGCTAAAGGCACAGCTGCGGGTCGGGGAAACCGACGAAGCCGCAGACGTATGGCTGGAGGAGCTCATTCTGAATGGCGGCGAAGTCTCCGACGTCAGCATGGGTTTGATTGCGAAGCTTCCGCACCTTCGCCATCTCCGGCTCAGACGGAGTGCGATCTCGGATGACGGTCTGCGAGAACTCGCGACTTGCCGAACGCTGCAAATCCTCAATCTGCCCCATGCGGATCTGTCCGATCGCGGGCTCGCGTCATTGCGGGATCTACCGGAGCTCAGGCTGCTCCGACTGGGCGGAGATCGGCTGACGAGAAATGCGGCAGACGAGATCGCTCGGCTCGAGTCGCTACGGCAACTGCATTTGATCGGAGTTCCCATCGATGACCGGGGATTGCGAAAGCTTGCCGACCTGCCCAAACTCCAGTCGCTCTATCTGGACGGTAGCGCAGTGTCGGAGGCGGGCTGGGATTGGCTTTTTGAGACCCATCCGGATCTCCATGTGCACGTGAACGCGACTCACTTGGACCGCGATCCCAAACAAGCCGGTACCCATCACTAAAGCAATATGTCCGATCGCCTTTCGCGGCTCACCAGTCAACTCGACGCGCTACAAGCCGATGCGTTCTTGGTCACCGATGAGATCAACGTCCGTTACTTGAGCGGTTTCACCGGCGACAGTTCATCCCTTCTGGTGTCTGCGAACTCAACTCGGATGCTGAGTGACGGACGCTACAAAGAGCAAATTGAGGATGAGTGCCCGGGACTGGAAGCACTGATCCGATCGCCGGCGGAGAAGCCACACGAATTCATCGCCAAAGTCATCGCGGACGGAATGCCCGCCGGCATCGCAAACCCGCGTTTGGCGATCGAAGCCGACCAAATGAATTTGGCAACCTTCGCACACCTGAAGCCTCTGCTGCCGCAAGTCCACTGGGTTGAAACCAGCGGAGTGGTCGGGAAGCTGAGGCAAATTAAGGACGCCGGCGAGATCGAGATCTTGCGGAGCAGCGTCAAAATCAACGAGCGCGCCCTTCAGTCGGTCTTGGCAAAGCTGGGGTCGGACTGGAGCGAGATCGAAGTGGCCTACGAGATCGAAGCTACCATCCGGCGTCTCGGTGCGAGCGGATTCAGTTTCGATCCGATTATCGGTGCCGGTCCCGGCGGGGCCAAGCCGCACTACCGTCCGGACGCTACCTTGATCGGCGACCACACGGCTTTGCTGATCGACTGGGGCACCCAACTGGAAGGGTACGCCAGCGACCTCACGCGTTGCTTCCATTTCGGAAACCCACCGGCAAGATTTGAGTCTGCCTACTCGGCTGTGCTGGACGCGCAATTGGCGGCCATCGAAGCCATTCGTCCCGGGGCGACCGGCGCCGAAGTCGATGCGGCAGCGAGGGAAGTGCTTCGCTGCGCCGGACTGGACGAGTATTTCGTCCATGGACTCGGACACGGCGTCGGGCTGGAAATCCACGAGCAGCCGCGATTGTCCTCCGTCAGCGAGGACATCCTTCAGCCGGGAATGGTGATTACAGTGGAGCCCGGAGTGTACTTCGAGGGCGATTTCGGAATCCGAATCGAAGACGATGTCTTGGTCACGGAAGACGGCAACGAGGTGCTGAGTGAGCTGGCAAAGGGTCTCGATGATTGTCGGGTGATCCTGTAAAACCTCGCCACTTCATTCATTTCGGCGATTGAGACGAGCATGAGCAAAGGCAAACCGACGGGCGAGAATGTGTTCGATATCGAACGGATTCGAGAAATCGTGAAGCTGATGGAAGAGCACGAGCTTACGGAAGTTGATCTGCAGCAGGGCGACGATCGAATCAAGCTTGGACGCGGCGGTCAACCGATTGCAGTTCCCGCGGCCGCTCCCGCCCCGGTGGCCGCCGCGCCGCCCGCCGCAGCCGTGCCAGCTGCTGCAGCATCCGATCCAGGAACCAGCAACGAAGGAACCATCACGATCAACGCACCCATGGTCGGGACGTTTTATGCGAAAGCCACACCGGAATCGAAACCCTTCGTCGAAGTCGGTTCCATGGTCAATGCCGATACGATCGTCTGCATTGTGGAAGCCATGAAGGTCTTTAACGAGATCCCTGCGGAGTGCAGCGGGAAGATCGTCGAGATCTTGGTCGCCGACCAAGACCCAGTGGACTTCGGAAAGCCGATGTTCCGCGTCCAGCCAAGTTCATAGGTCGCTTGAGTGTTACAGAAAATCTTGGTCGCCAATCGCGGTGAAATCGCGGTTCGCGTGATTCGTGCTTGTCGAGAATTGGGAATCGAGTCGGTCGCCGTCTACAGCACGGCCGATACAGATTCGATGCACGTCAGCCTTGCCGATGAGGCGTACTGTGTCGGAAGCGCGAAAAGTGTCGACAGCTATCTGAAGATCGATCAAATCATCGCGGCGGCCGAAGTCGCCAACGTCGACGCGATCCATCCCGGTTATGGCTTTCTTGCCGAGAATGCCCACTTCAATGACATCTGCCGCGAGAGCGGGTTTGAATTCATCGGGCCGAGTCCTGAGGCGATGGAGAAGCTGGGCGACAAAAACACCGCGCGTTCCATGGCGATCGCCAACGACGTTCCCGTTGTCCCCGGCAGCGATGGTTTGATCGAAGACGACTCTGCGGCGATCGCGACGGCAAAGGAGATCGGATTTCCTGTGCTCATCAAGGCGACCGCCGGCGGCGGCGGGAAGGGAATGCGAGTTGCCGAAGATGCGGATTCGCTTGAGAACGCACTTTCGCAAGCCCGTAACGAAGCGCAAGCGGCTTTCGGAAACGGAGGCGTCTACTTGGAGCGATACATCACTTCGCCGCGACACGTCGAAGTCCAAGTGATCGCTGACTCACATGGCCGGGTCTGTCACCTCTTCGAACGCGACTGCAGCGTCCAGCGTCGACACCAAAAACTCATCGAAGAGGCGCCGAGTCCGAACTTGCCGGCCGAGAAACGCAAAGCGATTTGCGAAGCCGCCGTCCGGATGATTCGTGGTGCCGAATATTCCAACGCGGCGACCGTCGAGTTTATCGTTGACCGAAACGACGATTTCTTTTTCATCGAAGTCAACGCGCGAATCCAGGTCGAGCACCCCGTGACCGAGATGATCACCGGCATCGACCTGATCAAAGAACAGATCCGCGTCGCCTCGGGACTACCGCTTTCGTTCAAACAGGAAGACATCACGGTTCGTGGGCATGCGATCGAGTGCCGTATCAACGCCGAGAATCCCGACAAGAACTTTATGCCCAACCCCGGGAAGATTTCGAAGTTCTTTGCTCCTGGCGGATTCGGCGTTCGCTTTGATTCGCATGTTTACGGTGGATACACCGTTCCGCCCCACTATGACTCGATGATCGGCAAATTGATCGTTTATCAACCGACGCGTGAACTGGCGATCGCAACGATGCGTCGGGCGCTCGGCGAAGTGGTGACGGAGGGAATTTCGACAACGACGAAGTTTCACGATAAGGTCTTGCAGCACCAAGAGTTTGTCGAAGGCGAGCACGACACGAATTTTGTCGAACGCGAATTCACGGGCGGTTGAGCCGTGGGAAACGCGCCGCTCGGATGGCTAGTTTTGATCGCGTTGATCCCTCCCCTGGTCGTCAGCCTGATCAGCCTCTATCCGGTTCGGCGCTACGCGGTGCGTCTTGGGCTGGTTGCCAATCCCGGTGGTCACTCCACGCACCAGCACGCGACGCCACTCGGCGGCGGCATCGGAATTTGGCTGGGCATCATGATTCCGATGCTGCTTGGAACCGTGGTCGTGCTCCTTGCCCAAAGCGTCCCCGTCCTCAGCGATTGGCTACCGGAACGAGTGCGCATCCATTTTGACGGAGTCGAATCACGACTCGCGTCTCTTTGGCAGTTATTGGCCGCCGCATCCATACTCTTTGTGCTGGGGATTTGGGACGACCGCAGCGGCGCACCGATCGTCATGCGATTGGTGATCGAGTTTCTCGTCGCCGCATTTGTCGTCTACTGGCTCGGGTTCGGCCTGACGGCGTTCATCGGTGCGAAATGGCTAACGGATCTATTGTCCGTCCTTTGGATTGTCGCCGTGATCAACTCATTCAACATGCTCGACAATATGGACGGTTTAAGCGGTGGCGTGGCCGCGATCATCGCTGCGTCGATGGCGGCGGTGATGCTGACGACGCCCGCCGGCGCGGGTAGTCAGCCTCAACTATTTGTCGCCGGTTTGCTGCTGGCAGTTTGTGGGGCGCTTTGCGGATTCCTTTGGCACAACCGCCCGCCCGCGCGAATCTTTATGGGTGACGGCGGCAGTTATTTGATCGGGTTTTTGATCGCGGTGTCCATGTTGATGGCGACATTCGCTTCGGCACCCAGGCCGCACGCGGTGCTGGCACCTTTGTGCGTGATGGCGATTCCGATCTACGATATGTCGACGGTCCTGTGGATACGCGTTCGCGAAGGGCGTAGCATCTTTCTTGGAGACCGAAGTCATTTCTCACATCGTTTGGTGAGTTTGGGACTTTCGCGGACTCAGGCGGTGCTCACGATTCATCTGGTAACGGCGACGTGCGGGTTGGCCGCGGTGCTGCTGGTCCACGTGACCGTACTGCAAGCGATCATCGTCTTGGCGATCGTCGGTTGTATGCTTCTGTTGGTCGTGATCTTGGAATCGACCGGATGGCAAAAACAAGACGACGCCTGAAGCAACGAAGTCCGTTCGCCGGTGAACATCGGACGGACGAACATCTGTCGGAATCGCCGACTTGGCAAAGCCGACTGCAAGGCATCTCACTGATGCTCTTGGGCGGGATCGTCGTCTACGCAGGATTCCATCCCAGCGACAGCGTTGCGGTCGAACAAGGCGACTCGCTGTGGTTTTGCGCGGCGGCGATTCTGTTGTGGTTCTGCACGTTCGCGAGCGAGTCGCTCCGCGCCAGCGTTGCCGGCAAGAAGCTTCCATTCGACGCGTTGGATTGGCTGGCCGGAGGACTGGCTGCATGGATGCTTGCCATCGCGTACTTTCACCAACCCGAGGTTTCACTTCGAGACTCAACCAACGAAGCTTGGCTATGGGTGGCGGCCATGGCGGTCTTTTCGGCAGCCCGACGATTGCTTTCGCAGTCGCGGTGTCGCAGCATGCTGCTTGCCGTTCTGGTAGCCGTCGGAGGCATGAACGCAGTCTACGCGTTGTACCAAGATTGGATCAGCCTACCCGCAACCCGTGCGGCGTTCACTGCAGATCCGGAAGCCCTGATGCGCGAAGCTGGGATCGTCGCTCCACCGGTGTCTTCACAGCGAATGGTCTTCGCCAGTCGTTTGTTTGATGGCGGTCCGACGGGCACATTCGCTCTGGCCAATTCGCTGGCCGGTGTGTTGGTTTTCACCCTGCTCTGCTCTCTTGCCGCCATTTTCCCGCTCAACCGTTCGTCATGGAAATGGGTTGCCGGTGTTGCCGTCATCGCCGCCGGACTTGCCGTCACGGCATCAAACAGTCGGAGTGCGATCTTGATTTTGCTGATCGCAGGACCGCTCTTGATCATGCTGCGGTGGAAGCATGCGATGTCCGATCCGCAGCAGCCCAAACGGACCGGGAGAGTCTTCAAATGGCTCGGTATGACGGTCGCCGTTATGGCTGCGTTTGCCGTATCGCTACTTATGGCGGTTGCTTTTTTGGGTGACGACGAACTCATCCAACAGGCACCAGACTCACTCATGTTTCGCTTCCGTTACTGGAAGTCCTCGCTTTGGATGCTTCTGGATCATCCTTGGCTCGGTGCCGGGCCAGGAGGTTTCCGAGCGCTTTACTTGAGCTATCGGATGCCGGTTGCGAACGAAGTGATCGCGGACCCGCATAACTTTTTGATCGAGACGCTGACGTCTGGCGGAATCCCGGCGGGCTTGGCCTTGGGATTGATGGCTCTTTTCGTTGTACGACGGGTCGTCAAAGTATCCAGCAAGCCACAAGCATTGGACGCGGATTCGCATGATAAGGAAGCGCGTGGTGAAGATTCGAGTCGAGCTGCGAAATGGATCGCGATCGGAGCGTTCGTCGCACTTGCGGCGGTGTGTGCGTTTGGCGCGATCTCGAACCGGTTGCCCGAAACGCAAGCGATGATGGTGGCGATTCCGTTTGCTGCGATTATTGGTGTCGCCACCTTCCATCAGTTTCGTGAGGACGAGCCCCATACCCAACGATCCGGACAAGTCGCGGCCGTTGGTCTCGTCGCGCTGCTGGTGCACTTGAGCGTGTCCGGCGGATGGACGGTTCCGGGCGTTGCAATTTTCGTTTGGATCTTGGCAGCGATGCTGTGTTTCCACGTACCCTTGGAAAAGCAGAACGCGGCGCTAACTTCAGACGGCAGCGGCTCTGGTGGCAAGATTGCGATCACCGTCATTTGCCTGACCGGCTGCGTGCTGCTTCTACTGATCCAGTTCACGGCAATTTCGCCGGTTCGGGCGGCGTCGCAATCGCTTGGCCGCGCCGAATACGCACTGCTCGCCGGCCTGGATGCCAAAGCGGATCAAGAGAGTCAGGTGGCGGTGGATGCCGATACTTGGGACGAAGACGCAGCGGTTTGGCGGTCCGAGTACTTAAAAAACCGCTTGCTCGGGCGTGCTAGCCATCGATCGCAAACGGAGTGGCTCGCCGCCGTGGACGAAGCTCGTGAGCGAGGAAACGACAATCCGCTTGCGCTCGTTCCACTCGCGTATCAAGCCGTCCACGTTTACCAGCGTTTCGGGCGTCCTGGCGACCTCGAATTTGCGGTGGAACTGTTGCAGGTCGCACTGCAAAAGAACCCGCATGATCTGGCGATTCACTCGATTTTGGCAAGTTCCCTCGACCAACTAGGCCAGCGAAACTCGGCACTCGAGCTAGCCCGAGAAACCAAGCGACTTTCGGAACTGGACGGCAATCTGGTTCGTCACTTGAATGTGCTTCACACGCCAGACATCACTTCGATTGCGGAACCCAAACCGAACGGCCGCGAAACGCGAAATATGATCGTTCGGAGCGTTGAAAGGCAGTTTCGCGAGCGTTTTCCGGAGCTCTACGAACCGGCAAACGAATCGTCGCGTAAAGGCACTCCGTAACCCGATCGGTCCGCCGTTATTCCATGCAGGGATTGTTGTGAGCAAATTTTGGATCTTCATCATCTTTTCGCTGATCGTCGGCACGACGTTCGGCTGGGCAACCAACTATTTCGATTACGGGCATCGCGAAGCTCGCTTCGGTGAGATCCGAATGGACGGGTCGGTAAACGCCGAGAACGTGATGGAGAAGCTAAAGGAGTATCAGAGCGATTCGCGGGCCGTCGTGGAAATCGAAGGGAAAACGGAATACGACTTCGGCGTGATGGCGCCGGGCGCAACCGGCAACCACTCGTTTGTGATTCGGAACGCCGGCGATGAACCCCTGAAGCTGGAACTGGGTGCGACGACCTGTAAGTGCACGCTGAGCGACCTCGATTCAAACCTGCTGCAACCCGGAGAATCAACCAAGATTGACTTGGAGTGGACGGTGACCGCCGAGAAAAAGTCGTTCCTTCAGTCCGCTGAAGTTCGCACTAACGATCCTCTGAAGCCGGCGGTGCGGCTGACCGTTTCGGGACTTGTCATTCGCGACATGGAGTTCGAGCCGGAAAAGATTGTCTTTGGTGAAATCCCGTCGGGAGAGGGCTTTGAGTTTAGCACAGTGCTCTACAGCTACTTCGACGATCCGATCGAACTGATTGATGGGATTTTTAGTAGCAAGAGCCTCAACGAACTGGCGGAATTTAACTTCGAGCGCATCGATCCGAGTGAGGAAAGCGACGTCCACAAACGTGCTCGCGAAGCATTTCGTATCACGGTCAACGTGAAACCCGGCATGCGTCAGGGCCCAGTGATGACGAACATGAGCGTGAAATTTAGAAAAAAGGTTGACGACGGAAAGCCACTGGCGGCCAGTGTCACCCCTAACGATGGCCATTTCAACGCAGTGGCGGAAGTCGCGGGGGGAATCATCGGGGCACTCCGGATGATCGAGTCGACCAAAATTAAACGGACCGACGGCGGCGGATACATTTGGAATCTCGGCCGAATCGACAAGGAAGCCCCGCTCGAATACACCGCATTGGTGGCGTTGAAGGGTAGCGAGATGGAAGGGACAAACCTTACGATTGGGGAAGTGAGCCCAAGCGAG
>JBCCOI010000190.1:0-12085 GCA_039025515.1 Planctomycetota bacterium | reverse complement strand
CAAGTCACCGTACTTGCCTGTCGCGGCGTCGAAACCGAAGTTCCCTTGTTCAGCCGCCACCTTTTCGCAGACCAGTGAACCATCTTGCCCAGCGTTTTCTGCGATCCACGAGAGCGGAGATCGACAGGCACGTAGCACGATGTTGTAACCCGTTCGCTCGTCGTCGCTCAGCTTCGAAGCGTCGCACTGGCTACTCGTTCAACAAAGACCGGTTGGCTTCGTAACATCGACAAACGTTACCATGAATGGTTAGCTGACGATTCTCAAACTCAATGCTCAAGTTTTCCGGGTCAACGCCAGGTATATCTCCGTATAGGATCAATTCGTCGTCGCCTTCCCAAATGTCAAAGCGAGGCGAGAAGGTTGCTTGATAGGTTTCTTTACCGTTGCCGTTTTGGACGGACAGCTTACCGTTACCGTTCTGAGTGTTGTGGTTGGTTGTTGTCATGGTGGTGCTCATTGTTCACCTCCGTTATTTGGTTAAGTGTCTAGGTCTTCGCCCGCGAAATGTGCGATAGCAGCGTTGTCGCCCACTCCGTGAGCGTATTGCTATTGCATTGAAGATTCCGCCCACGCAGTGGGCGTCGACAATCACTTTGCCTTGACCTTAATGCGTCGCGGCTTGACGGCTTCGCTTTTAGGAAGCGTGATGTACAGCACGCCGTTCTTGAACTCTGCCGAAACACGGTTGCAATCAACATCACCGGGCACTTCGATCATGCGGTTGAATTTGCCGTAGCCGCGCTCTTGGCGATGCCACGTTCCGTCTTCATGTTCCGGCGGACGTCGCTCACCCTTGATCGTCAGTTGATTTCCAGTGACGAAGATTTCCAAGCCGTCGAGCTGGAAGCCGGGCAGTTCAGCTTCCGCATAAAGGTTGTCGTCGTCTACCCAAATATTTAGGGCGGGATACGATCCGACCGCGAACGAGCGTCCCACGCCACCCGCGCCACGACCGAACAGACGGTCCATTTCGCGGCTAAGCCGATTCATCTCGGTCCAAGGTTCCCATCGAGTCGCCAACATGGTGTTACCCTCCTTTCACAAACGGGTTCACGAAAGGTCAAAATACTTGTGATTGGTTTCGTAGGTGAGACCAGCGTTGTTCGAAGCTGTGAAACGGTTTCGACTTCCACGCTGTCTCTCATTGATCAACCACGGAATGCAACGATCGTGCCAAATGTGCAGAAGCCTTTTCGCGTAAAGATTCTGGAAACTCTGTCATAGCCATGCAGTGAAGTTTCGGCATTCTTCCGTGCCAAGTTGTCCGCCTCAATTCCGAGACTCGCTTCGTCGCCGCACGCTCCGCGAGTGTTAATGCCGACGCGGGCATACGCCGACGGAGTCGGCGACGACTGTAGGTAGCCGACCATCATTCCGTCGCCGCTGAAATTTCTTGAAGAAAGTCGTCAATAGCTCGTGCGAAAGCCTGCATCAACTTCTCCAAGCGACTCACTCGCGCGTGCGCTTCAGTCAGGTTGTCACCCCGTGCATCACTCTCGATCGATTGACAAAGATCAACCGCTTCGCGGTGGTCATAACTACTTACCAAGCTCTTCAGCTTATGAGCGTTCAGCTCCACTTGTTTCGGTTCATTTTCCTTGATTGCAGTTTTCATGGACGCGATGAGCTGGGGAATATCACTGAGCACAAAGCCAATGTGCTCCTGCAATAAATCCGACTCGCCACCCATCCGCGCAAGAGCCGCTTGAATGCTGAAACCGATCGCTGATGCCTCCGCCACGGGTGCTGATTCAGAACCACGAGCCGTGGTGTTTGGCGAAACAATGGACTCAACCAACTCGATCAACTGATCGGCGTGGATGGGCTTTGACAAGCAACCATCCATCCCGGCATCCAGACACTTCTCACGATCCCCCTTGAGCGCGTGAGCTGTCAACGCCACGATTGGGACGTGAGTACCAGTCGATTTTTCGTGTTCTCGAATGGCCCTCGTTGCCGAAAAGCCGTTTCTGCCAGGCATCTGCACGTCCATCAGCACGACGTCGAAAGCGTGCTGCCTGCAAGCTCGGATCGCGGCATCGCCGACTTCTTCGCTTTGCACCGTGTGTCCACGTTTCTTAAGTATCGACTCCACCAATCGACGATTGGGCTCGTGGTCGTCCACTAATAGAATTCGCAGAGACGTTTCACTCTTCGCCGTGAGCAGTCGGCTGTCGTCTCGATTCAAATCCGGCAACCGACGATTCCGCTCCGACAATCTCTCACGATCGAGCGTGGCGAGAATCGCTTCAAGCAATGCGGATGCCGAAATCGGTTTAACCAGATAGCTCGCGATGCCCAGTTCGCGGCACTTCGCCGTCGAGTTGGGACGGTCAGCCGATGACAGCATCATGACCGTACCGGGCTGCAATTCCGGACGTTCTCGGATGAGTTCGGCAAGCCGAAAGCCATCCACCACGGGCATCATGGCGTCTAGCAGGATCAGATCGAAAGGTCCGTTGTCATTGTCGTCGCCGACTCCGTCGGCGTTTGCAAGATCTGCGCCGACTCCATCGGCGTTACTTCGAATCCCACCTTCGCCCGCGGAGCGTGCGACAACGTCGACGCTCACTCCGTGAGCGGAATCGGTACTATCCACGCCCGCGGAGCGTGCGACGACACGGCGTTCCATTTCACGTAGGGCCGACATTGCGTCGTGACAAAGCGTTGTTCGCATGCCCCAATGCGACATCATTTCGTCCAGGATCTGTCGATTCGTCGCATTGTCGTCGACGATCAAAGCATTCAAACCATCGAGTTCGGTTTGCTCCAGCTTGGTCACCGAAGGCGTTCCGTTATCACCGAGCTTTAGCGTTAGAGTGAAAAAGAACGTGCTGCCTTTTCCAAGCTGGCTCTTGACCCACAGTTTTCCATCCATCAAGCGGACGAGCTCCGCGGTAATGGTTAGTCCGAGTCCACTACCACCAAAACGGCGAGCCATCGAGGCATCGACTTGTGTGAATGATTCGAAGATCTGTTGAAGCCGATCCTTCGGGATGCCAATTCCCGTGTCGGTCACCGAGAACTGAAGGCCGATTTCATCATCGGTCTGCCACTGCTGTTCGACGTCAACGATCACTTCGCCTTGCTCGGTAAACTTGATCGCGTTTCCGACCAAGTTGAATAACACTTGCCGAATGCGAGTCGGATCACCGCGAAGTCCGTGAGGGATATCCATCGGCATGTGTACTGCCAACTCAAGACCTCGCTCGTGCGCGCGAACTGCCAACGCTTTGAGGGTTTCACGAACGACCTCAGCGAGATTGAAATCGATCTCTTCAATCTCCACTCGCCCCGCTTCAATCTTGCTAATGTCCAAGACGTCGTTGAGAAGATCTAGCAGTGTGTCGGCAGACGTTTTGACGGTCTTTAGGTAGTCACGCTGCTCACGGGTTAGATCAGTCGCGAGCGCCAATTCGGTCATGCCTAAGATCGCGTTCAGTGGAGTTCGAATCTCGTGCGACATGTTGGCAAGAAATTCGCTTTTGCTGCGACTGTTGGCTTCGGCGGATCGTTTCGCCGACTCGAGCGCCTCCTCAGTCTGCCGGCGTTTACTGATGTCGGATAGAAGCACGATCCACCGCGATAGCTCGCCGGAGTCGTCGTGAACCGGAACCATCTTGGTCTCTGCCCAAAGCGTTGTCCCGTCATTTCGATAGAGCAAAGCATCGAATGTGGATTCGCCACCCGATGCAATTGTGTTGGAGTATTCCTGCCGTATTGCGGCCGTGGTGCTCGGCCCGAATAACAACTCGTAAAAAGCTTGGTCCGCAATCTCTTGCTGGAACCCGGTCAGCTTCTCGAACGATTCATTGCACCAACCAATCTTCCCGTCTTTTCCCAGAATGACGATCGGGTTGCCGGCCCGGGCAACCACCATCGAAAGTGTCTGCAAGTCCTCTCGATCCGCTCGCGCTGCAGCATCACTGGCTGGAGCATCACTGCCCGTGCGGTCATCCACTCCAAGCCTCAAGCGAAACTCTCGTTTGGCCATCGTCTCACTCTGAATGTTGGTCTAAGTCGTCGCATGCTCGGCGGGCGTAACCACATAAATCCGCTCACGGAGTGGGTGGCAACGTTGTCGCACGCTCCGCGGGCGTCTTCAGGAGCAATCCAATCTCGCTTGCGGAGTGAGCGGCGACAAATTGGCACACCTGTTGCTCCGAAATGAGTCACGCGAATCGGGTGCCAAGTTGGCATTCGCAGGCAAGTTTTTCACCCTGGGAGTGGGCTTCTTCGAGAATTCCTTGGAGCCAATTAGTCGTGTCGCACATCCTGGTTGTCGACGATGCGCCGGCAGACCTGAACCTGGTCCGCCGAGCCCTTGAGAAACTGGCTATGTCGTGAATGCTGTGGAATCGGCCAAGCAGGCGATGGCCGCACTCCGCAAGCAAGACTTCGATGTCGTGGTCACTGACGTGATGTTGCCCGATGGCGACGGCCTAGACGTGCTGCGCAAAATTCGAGAGCACGACAAACATCTACCAGTGATCTTGATGACGTCAAGTAGCGACAGCGGGCTGGCAATCCAGGCGATGAAGCTGGGGGCGCTGGACTACCTGCTGAAACCGATTGACGTCTCCGAGATGCGAGATGTCGTCTCGAGAGCGCTGGAAATTCGTCGGTTGACGGAATCCCCAGTTGAGATCAACGCGGATCGTGCTGAATCATCTCTGAACGCGATCATCGGTCGATGTCCGGCAATGCAAGAGGTCTACAAATCGATCGGGATTGTTGCGGCACAGAACGTGACGGTATTGATTCGCGGAGAAAGCGGTACCGGCAAAGAACTTGTGGCTCGCGCACTTTACCAATACGGCGAGCGAGTCCAAGGACCTTTTCTGGCGGTCAACTGTGCCGCGATTCCCGAGGCGCTGCTCGAAAGCGAATTGTTCGGACACGAGAAGGGCGCGTTTACAAGCGCCGATCGCAAGCGGATCGGCAAATTCGAACAATGCAGCGGCGGGACGTTGTTCTTGGATGAGATCGGTGACATGTCGCCAGTCTTACAGAGCAAGTTGCTTCGCGTCTTGCAAGAAAAACAATTTGAGCGCGTCGGTGGAAACGAAACGATCAAAGCCGACGTCCGAGTGATCGCGGCGACACACCGCAACTTGGAAGAGATGGTGGCCAAGGGCGAGTTCCGTGCCGACCTGTACTATCGCCTCAATGGGTTTACGATCCACCTGCCACCGCTTCGCCAGCGGGGACGAGATGTCGAGGTCCTAATCGACCACTTCCGTCGCCACGCTTGCCGCGATCTCAATAAGGATGTGACCGTCGTCTCATCTGATGCGCTGCAAAAGCTGAAAGAGTACTCCTGGCCCGGCAATATCCGAGAACTGCAAAACGCCATTCGCCAAGCAGTCTTAAAGACACCTGGCCCCGTTCTATTGCCGGAGTTCCTCCCGGACTTTGTCAAAGTCGACGCACGCTCTGCGAGCGGGAAAGACAATTCCACAAACGCCTACGGAGTGGGCGGCAACGTTGACGCACGCTCCGCCGGCGATTTACCGGAAATCAACAACGCCGACGGAGTCGGCGATGACTGTGGAAATCACCACCGAAACGGAAGCTTCCATTCCGTCATCGATAGGTTCATCGAATCGTCCAATCTGTATGATGACGTCATTGGTTCCGTGGAACAGCAGATGGTAAAGCGAGTTCTGGAGTCCGTTTCCGGCGATAAGGTGGAAGCGGCTCGTCGGCTTGGGATCAACCCAGCCCTAATGCGCAGCCGCGCGGCACTGGAGTTGCTCGATCTCGCACACCTGCACGAGAACAAACACGCGACACCACTGATTCGGCCTGACATGACGCTCGCGGAAATCGAGGCCGAGGCGATCCGTCGTGCATTAGAGCAGACAGATGGTTGCCGCAAACAAGCAGCCGAGTTGTTAGGCATCAGCACGCGGACCATGCAGCGACGAGTCAAAGAACTGGAGCTGTAGCGCAAGGTCGCCGCACGCTCCGCGGGCGTTCACTCCGTAGGCTTGTTACCTGTACTCACCCGCGGAGCGTACGACGACCCTGAGACAAAATGGCGTCGCGGAGCCAGATTGTCACCTTTGGCCATCGAAAATGGATTAGGCACGATGGTTGCAATCGCTGTCCACTGCTCTAGCTGAAGGGGAGGAAATGTCATGAAGCGATTGCTGATCGGCGGACGACTGGATGGGCAGTCTGAAGCCCTCGAGTGCTTAGTCGAACAGTACGAAATCTATCATCCCGATGCCATCTTCCTGGGGCCACCATGGGCAGGGAGCCATCGCATCGATCGCAGATGTCTTTGTCACAAAAGGACTTCTACAAGCAAGCGTTTTCCAAGCTGCGTCGATTGGAGTGCCCCATTTTTTTGCTGCCGGGCGAGCACGATGTCCCGCTTGCCGATTTCGCCCGCCTCATCATGATGGCGGAAGTTGATAATGCGAATTTGCACTGCGTTCATGCCACGCCTTACGAATCGGACGGCGATCATGTCGTCGGTGTCGGTGGCGACTTGAATGAGGTCATCGATACTTGGAACGACCGGCTGCGAAGTTCCCGGGCGGCAGCCGAATACTACCTGCGACACTTGAACAGGACACCAATTCGACATTCGATTGTGATGTTGACCACGCCAACATCCGGTTCTCTGTCGCGTGGCACGCACAGCGATATCGCAGGAGATGAGAAACTGGCCAGCGAACTGGTTCACTCCAGTCATCCGGAACTAGCAATCGTCTTCGGCGAAACGAAGTGCAGAGGTGTCAGCAAGGTCGCTGGAACCACCATCGTCAATCCCGGACGACTTAGCGACGGTTCGAGCACACTGCTGTCGCTCTCCAGCCTGGACTCGCCTCAGTTTCTCGGAGTTCATCGAGAAGTTGCGTCGGTATAAAGTCGCCGCACGCTCCGCGGGCAAGTATTCAATCAATCCCTACATTTGACACAATCGATGCACCCAATGAAGTATCGATCCGACGCTGCGAACTCATCCCAACGAACGACGATGAACCACCATCCGTCGAATCAGAGCGATCGGAACGGGTTCGTGTGGCGTAGCCAAGTTGTCGCCCCAACCGCGTCACGATGTCGTCATCGATGCAAAGCTTTGGGACCCGATGCAAACCGAAAGGCCTTGCTTGGATTGCGTTCTGAGCTACGAAAAGATCACAACGCAAAAGACCACCACGCAGGGAATCGCGATCAAGCCGTAGATGTTTCGGGCGGTGCGGAATTTCGGACCAGCTTGGATGAACTCTTCGATGGTTGAATCACGCTGATTTTGAAGATCGGCGAGGACCGTCGCATATCGCTTCCCCAAGCGGACGTGGGAGTGATAGTGACCGGTGAAGAAAATTAAAAAAATGAAAGGTGTCAACAAACCGAAAAATGGAGCTGCCAGCAGCGATAGCCAAGGTCTTCGACCGTCCCTGGCCAGTTGCCGGATGCGTTTTCCGTCGCGGTGACGAATCTGCGGCCATACATCGTCGACGAGTTCGTTCGCGGACCCAGAAGGCGGTTCATAAGGGTTGGTTTCAGTCATTACTCGTCGTGTTGCACAGACTCGCCCTGAGACGTGAAAAAAATACATGTTGGCCAGCTTCCCAACCTATCGGCCAATGCCAACGGGCGATACGTGATTCGCGATAGGCAACGTGACCTCACCAGCCGCCGGACAATCTACCCAATTATGATTTCTTTTGGGTTTCGGACCCACAGAACTTTTATCAAAAATTCAATCGGATGCATCATAGCACCAATCGGTGACGCCGCATGGCACCAATCGGTGTCGACTCGGTGTTGGCGATCATAGTGTTTTCGAACCACGCCTGCTGCCTGAAGATTTATCGTGGGAATTTGTTTCCCTCCACAAATACAACGCGCGAACTCGTTTGCGGGTTCGATCTTCGAGGCGTTTTTTTCAAGTTTATGCCATATAAAACGGCACTCTTCTATTTTCGGACAGACACTATTTTAGGGTCAACACACTCGCGTCCAATCTTCGAATTTGTCCGTTGGCCCCACCCACGGCGAGACCGTCACCCCCGGGAGACACGGCAATGGCGTAGGCCCAACCGCCGATCGCCTGAATTGTCTTGATGACTTCAACGGTTTCCGCATCAATCACCCGAGTCCGCCCATCCACACAGGCCGCCAAAACCAAACTGCCATCGGTTGTCCAAGTGATGTCCAATGGTTCAGACTTGAGTCGGGTAAAGCGAACCATCCGCCCAATCGTCGGTTGCCAAAATCGAATGGTCCGATCCCCGGAAGCGGAAGCAACCATGGGCAAACCCTCCTTGGTAGGACGCACTGCCAAATCATGAACAGGCCCTGTGTGTTGGTTGAGGCTATGTAAGAGCTTTGCTGAATCCAAGTCCCAGACGCGCAGCGACTGATCGGCACCGGCGCTAACGAAGGTCGTGCCGTCCTTTAACAAGCAACTTGCATAGACGCCTCGCGAGTGACCCCGAAACGTCCGGACTTCGGTCTTGTTCTCGAGATTCCATCGTTTGATTTCGTGATCGATACTGGTCGTCATCAACCTCGATTCGTCTACCCAGCCAACGGAACGAATCGAAT
This sequence comes from Planctomycetota bacterium, assembly GCA_039025515.1. Classification (GTDB taxonomy): domain Bacteria; phylum Planctomycetota; class Planctomycetia; order Pirellulales; family Pirellulaceae; genus Stieleria. The sequence goes on along the minus strand of JBCCOI010000190.1, from coordinate 3,514 downwards.
CTTGATGATCGTCCAAAGTCGCGACCAGTTGTCCCGCTGGCCAAGAAAGCACTTCCACCACACCTTCCTCCGATGGACGGCCACCGCCGACGGCGACGTGTTTGCCGTCGGGCGAAAACGCAAGGCAGTGCAAGTTCGGCGTGGAAATCTCAATCGTTCTTTTGCGCGTCAGTGCAGGCCAACTGAATACCTGCACACCGTCCTGACTTACCGCAACGATCGACTCTCCGCCTGGCGCAAAGGCTAGCGCTGTGATTGGCGGTTCGGTCGCGGATGCGGCGCTGGTAAGGCTCACCCAAAGCAGTAGACAGCCTCCAAAGTACCGGCCGTATTCCCGCCGCCATTGCTCTATTCGATTCATCTGTGTTGTCCAACGTAGTAGGCACTCTTCGCCGTGCCGCAACCTGAAATGTAGCAGGCACACCCCCGTGTGCCGTCCGCTTCCATCCTGTTCGCACTGGCAATGGCACGGCGGAGCGGGCCTGCTACTGTCTAGCCAACCAACTCCGAAATCGCCGTCGCGCCATCGGGGGCGATGCGAACGGGGCGACCGTCGCTGGTAAGCAATTCTTGTGCTGGATTGATGCCCAGCAATGTGTAGATTGTGGCGGCAAGGTCCGAAGGTGTGACGGGATTATCTTTGGGCAGTTCACCAAGCGCATCGCTGCTGCCGATGACCTGACCGCCTTGTACGCCGCCGCCAGCCAACGCAACGCTGAAAACATTCGGCCAGTGATCTCGCCCACCAATTGAGTTGATCCTCGGTGTGCGGCCGAACTCACCCATCACGACAACTAACGTCTCGTCGAGCATCCCACGTTGTGAAAGATCCTGAATCAGTGCGCTAAGGGCTCGATCGAGTGACGGCAAATGAGCATTCTGGTCGGTGGGATAGCGCTCCTTGAGCTTGATGATGTCCTGATGTGTGTCCCAGCCGCCGCTATTGACTGTTACAAACGGCACACCTCGCTCGACCAGTCGACGAGCCAACAAACAACTCTGACCAATGCTGTTTCCGCCCATGCGACCGTAGTGGTTCCGAACGTCTATCGGTTCGTCAGATAGCTTGAAAGCTTCTTTGGCTTGAGGCGACGCGATGAGGTTGTAGGCGCGTTCCAAATCCGGATCGGACTGCGACGCTGCCGAGGCGTCTTTGGCACGACTGAATTCGTCCAACGCGTTGACGATCTGTCGGCGGCGATCAAGCCGCGTGAGGTCCAACCCTCGGTAAAGGTCAAGGTCACAAACCTTAAAGTCCGGACGTTCTGGGTTCCCACCAACGGAAAACGGCGCGGTCTCGCTCGGTAGAAACCCGTTGCCGCTTACATTAGCGCTGAAATTCGGAACCGCGATATTGGGTGGCAAAAAAGTAGCAGGCACGCTCCGTACGCCGTCGCCAACACCACGGGTGGCGGCACGGCGGAGCGTGCCTGCTCCTCTCGCATGCGCGAGCGTTGCTCCAAAGGTTGGGTACTCCAACGCGGGGGAGGGCTTGTATCCGGTCATCAAGTAATGCGTGCCGAAGTTGTGCTCGCCAAGTGGTGAGGTCATTGACCGGATGATCGCCAGTTGGTCCATCATCTGAGCGGTCCGCGCGAGGCACTCGCTAACGCGAACACCGGAGACGTTCGTTCTGACGGTCCCCAGCGGCCCCCGCACTTCCTCCGGTGCATCAGGTTTCGGGTCGAAAGTCTCAACATGACTTGGACCACCATCCAGCCAAATGAGAATGCAAGACTTCGCTCTCGCCGGATGCGAGGCCACCGCAGCGTCTGCGCTTTGCAGACGGAAAAAGTCACCAAGACCGAGCCCCAAAGCAGAAAGACCGCCAATCCGGACGAAGTCGCGGCGAGTCACGCCGTCGCAGCGTTGTGTTCTGTTCATGTTTGGGTCTCCCAATGTAGCGGGCACGCTCCGCCGTGCCGTTTGTCTTCAACGGATCCAGGCATGTCGGATGACGGCACACGGCATGTACCCGCTGCTTTAGTGGTTGGTTGTAAACTCATTGCACGTCATTAGGCCCCAGACAAAATCTTCGAGGAACGCTCGTTGTTCTTCGGTCGACTTCAAACTCGCCAACGTCTCCTTCCACCTTTCCCGTTCACGGTCCGATGGTTGTCGGCCAAGTGCAGCCAGATAAAACTCTTTCACAATCTCCATCGGCAGCTTCCCGGCGGTGTGCAGTCGGCTCAGCCGGCTACCCTCAACGGCGATTCGAGCATTCAGCAATGGTCCGTTAAACAGATGTAGTTTTTGAGGAAGCCCACCGATCGGACTTGCTGGACTCTCGCATGATTCTTCTCGCCCGCAGCGGCCAAGGATGTCGAGGCTCCGCGATGGCGTCTTAGGATTGACTAGCATGACAGCCCGCGTTCCATCCGGTTGGTTTCCATACTTTTCGGCGACGCCGACGACGTCTGAAATCGCATCCGCCAGCACTTCAGGTTCGAGCGGCTTCGCGTACGCGTGGGAGTAAAAGCGATCATCGTCTTTGTTCTGCTCGATCGCGTTTGCACTCCGAGCGTATGCCGTACTATTCGCGATCAACCGCAAAGTATGGCGGATACTGTAGCCATTTTCGGAGAAGTCCTCGGCTAACTTGTTCAGCAGCTCCGGATGCGTGGCGGGGTTCGTGTCTCGAAAGTCGTCGACCGGTTCAACCAGCCCACGACCCATCATGTGTCTCCACAATCGGTTCACGATGGCCTTTGCGAAATAGGGGTTGGAGGAACCGGTCAGCCAATCCGCCAGCTGACTGCGGCCAATCGTAGCAGCCACACCCCGTGTGCCGTCCGCTCGGTCCAGCCCGTCTGCGCCGGCACGGCGGAGCGTGCCTGCTACTAAGGGCTCACCAGGGATTTTTGGAACCGCTGGCGCTAGCGTGCGCGGGTGAATCGTTGATCCATTTGGATTGTCACCCACAACCCGTCCACGTTCGATCTGGGCAAAGATCGCTGCTAGCCCGTGGTAGTCGTCCTGCGTCCAGCGGTCGAGAGGATGGTTGTGGCAGTTTGCGCATCGTAGGCGACTGCCCATGAATAACTCGCTCACGAATTCTGCCTGCTCGCGCGGGCCAGAGACCGTAAGATGAAAGTTGGCGGGACCGTTTTGGTGAGAATCTCCATTTGCCAGAATCAGGTCGCGAGCTAACTGCTGATAGCTAACATCGTCGCGAACTTGATCGGACAGCCACGCGTGATAAACCAACGAGGCTTGTCCGTCTTCCTTTTGCGGGCGAATGCGCAGGAGCTTTGCCAGTTGCAACGTCCAGTAATCAGTGAATTCGTCGGACGTGAGTAGCTTGTCAATCATTGCGGCGCGGTCCAAAGCGGCAAGCACAGTCCGTGTGCCGTCCGCTTGTTCCGCATCATTGGCTACGGCACGGCGGATCGTGCCTGCTACTCTGACCGCCGATTCATCTTCGGCCTGAAAGATCGTCCACTTGGTGACATCTCTCGTGCTGCCGTCGGAATAGTAAGCAATCGCCCGCAGTGGCACCGATTCACCTAGCGTT
>JBCCOI010000189.1:0-12092 GCA_039025515.1 Planctomycetota bacterium | reverse complement strand
TTTGCGAACCCTAGCTCAGTCAACTTTTTACCGCAGAGTCGGCCGACAGTTGCGGCAGCAACATCACCCACCAGCAACTCGTCGCTGCGATTGCCGGCATAAAGAGGCCGCAAAATCTCTTCGTTACGGTCCAAGTAAGGGAGCAGCCGTTGTGCATCCGCCTTCTTTCCCTGCTTCGCAAGTACCTGCATGCAGCGGCAGAGAAGATCAGGGTCCGGGCGCAGATCAAGCGTTTCGATCGCGAGTGGAAAGGCAATCTCGAGATCCCATTCCATCGCGAGTTCCAACGCGGCCTCGCGCACTCCGAAATTGCTTCCTTTCATCCATTTGCTAACCATCTTGCGAAGCGGTTGCCCAAACGCGGGGTCTTCCTGAAGCTCATCACCGCGAACGCCTTGAAGGCTTGAGATGATGAGAACGTCATACCGAGTGTCTCGCTTGCAGTTGGGTTGCATCAGCGGAAGCAAGAGCGCGACGAGATCGATGCGCGGTGATGCTCGAAAAGCCGGTGCACCTCGTCGGCTGATTTGCTGGTTAACGCCCAAGAGGCCCGCGGCCAATTCTCTCGCGTCACCGTCCAGCGACCGGACCATTTCGGGAAACTCGCGATACAGATCGACGAACAGCTCACGGATCTTCGGCGAATCACCGAACCACTGCTCCATCCGATCCCAATTCTCCAGCTGTTGAAGATCACCCTCCAAGAAGGACTGGATTCGAAGATCCAGGAACTGATCGGACAGCACGGTCGCAATTTGACGCAAGCGTTCGCGTTGCTCCGGATCGTTGCTCGATCGAAGCGCGGTGCGTAACTTCGGCAATACCAGATGCCCCTGGCGGAACAACTGTTCGCTGGCATATTCGCGCTTGGCGAACTGATCGTTGCCGAGGTCATCGATCCACTGTTCGATTGTCGCCGTGTTCGCGGTCGATTCTGCGACAGGGTTTGACTCATCGGCAACAGCGAACCGAGCTGCCACCAAACAGATGAACAGCAAGGTCACCCTTCCATGCCGACGACGATGTCGGACAAAGCCTCCTAGGCGGAGCGTTTGTTGAAATGGGGAGATCATGCCGCTAAGTGGGGCGGGTGGATGGAACCGAGTCGGGTGATGCGCTGTTTTCGCTTGTGAATTCTAGCTTGCCCAGCTACCTTTAGGGCAGTGACGAGTTGCCGATGAAACGTCTGCGGCTCGTATTATCGGGATTTACGGCCACTTGCAGCCATTCTGCTAAAGAGCCAAACAGCTGAGCGTTATGCATACCAAGCCATCTTTGGGCGAGGCAACGGCTTCGCCATCTTCTCCTTCCGACGGACCAGCAGCTTCGTCCGAATCGTCCGCCCCTCGAGCCGCTGATCTCTCGACCCAGTGCGTTCACGCGGGCGAAAAGCGTCAAAAGGATTCGGGCGCCATCACGACGCCCATTTACACCGCCGCGACGTTTACATTCGAGTCGACCGACGAGTTGATGCGATTCGTTCGCGGCGAAGAACAGCGAGAAGAGTATGGTCGCTACGGAAACCCGAACGAACGAAGTGTCGAAGCAAAAGTTGCTGCCCTCGAACGCTGCGAAGACGCAATTGTTTACGGAAGCGGAATGGCAGCCATCGTCGGCTTGTTGATGACGAAGTTATCAGCCGGCGACGAAATTGTTTTCTTCGACCAATGCTATCACCGAAGCCGCGAATTTTGCTCGAAGCACCTCTCGCGTTTTGGAGTCGTGACGCGTCAAGTCGAGACGGGCGATTTCGCCGCGATGGAAGCAGCGATCAACGAACGAACTCGGCTTTTGGTGAGCGAATCACCGACGAACCCGCACCTTTCCGTCATCGACTTGGAAAAGTTCGCGGCCATCGGTAAAGCCAACGAAGTCGAAACGCTGATTGACGCGACGCTCGCGACTCCACTGAACCTGAACCCGTCCGAATACGGAATCGACTACGTCCTCCACTCGGCGACGAAGTACCTGGGCGGACACAACGATCTACTTGCCGGTGTGCTTTGCGGAAGCCACGAATCTTTGGAGCCGATCCGAAAGCTGCGAGGAATCCTCGGTAACATCAACTCTCCGCACAGCCTGTATCTACTGGAACGTGGACTGAAGACTTTCGAATTGCGGATGCAGCGGCAAAACGAGAATGGACTTCGACTGGCTAAGTTCCTAGAAGCGCATCCACGCGTCGAACGTGTTTACTACCCGGGACTGAAGAGCCATCCCACGCACGAGATTGCGGCGGCGCAAATGAAGGGCTTCGGTGGCTTGATCACGCTTACGATTCGCGATGCGGATTGGAAAGAAACGGCAGCGGTCGTCGACGCCACAAGGATTCCGCGGATTGCACCCAGCTTGGGCGGCGTCGAGTCACTAATTGAGCAGCCTTTGGTGATGAGCTACTTCAACTGCACGCCCGAGGAACGGGTTCGATTCGGGATCGCGGACAACATGATTCGATACTCCTGTGGAATCGAAAACACGGAAGATCTAATCGCAGATTTGGATCAAGCGCTTTCGGTATGACGGACGGCCCGAGAGAACAAAACGATTCCGGCCGGCATTCTTTCCGCACGCGTGCGGTTCATGTCGGTAGTGAGATCGATCCGTCAACCGGCGCCGTCGTTCCGCCGGTTCATTTCGCCAGCACGTTCCGGCAACCGGGCGCCGGTGAGTGGGGAGAGTACGATTACTCGAGAAGCGGAAATCCCACGCGGACGAAGCTGCAAGAGACGCTTGCTTCACTTGAAGGCGGCTGCGGGTCGCTGGCTTTTTCCAGCGGCATGGCAGCAATCCACGCGGTGACGATGCTCCTGCAATCCGGCGACCATGTGATCGCCGGCTGCGATCTTTACGGGGGTGCTTATCGACTGCTGTATCAAATCTGCGATCGCTCCGGCATCGAAGTTTCGCTCGTTGATATGACGGATTTCGATGCGGTTCGCACGGCACGAACGGAGAAGACTCGTTTGATCTGGGGCGAAACCATTGGGAATCCTCGATTGACGATTCCTGACTTGCCGCGACTCGCCCAGTTGGCAAAGGAACTCGACGTGCTTTTTGCCGTCGACAACACCTTCGGAACGCCATCGCTTTTACGGCCACTCGAGCACGGCGTTGACATCGTGATGCACTCGGCAACCAAGTATCTCGGTGGTCATAGCGATTGCTTGGGAGGAACGCTGACTGTATCTGATCAAGCGCTCTTCGACCGGTTGTACTTCGTACAAAATGCCACCGGCGCCGTGATGGATCCGATGACGTGCTTCCTGGTCAGTCGCGGAATCAAAACTTTGGATCTTCGCGTCCGCGAACAGTGCAAAACCTCGCTGTCACTGGCGAAGTGGCTGCAGGCTCACCCGAAAGTCCGTTCTGTTCTCTATCCAGGGCTAACGAATCACCCGCAGCACCAACTTGCGACACGGCTTCTTGATGACGGCTACGGCGCGATGTTGACGTTCGAGCTGGACGCGGACTTGCAAACAACGGCACGTGTTTGCCAGAGCACATCTCTGTTCGCGCTGGCGGTAAGCCTGGGCGCTGTCGAGTCTCTTATCGAGCAACCGGCGACCATGTCACACGCCAGCTACGCGGCCGCCGATCGGGCTCGGTTTGGCATCTCGGACGGGTTGATCCGACTATCGGTCGGCTTGGAATCTTTCGAAGACTTGCGCGACGACTTGAGCCAAGCAATCGGCTAGTGTCTTGGTGTCTTGCTTCACTGAGGCGTTGTTTTTTGCCTTGTCGATCGGTACCGTAGCCGCTCGAGTTGTAACCTGCCAACGTCAGATTGACGCGACTTAGCTTAGGCATTGCCAATGCGGCCATGTGGTTTTTCTCTTTGTGCCTCTGTGCCTTAGTGAGAGGCTTCTTGCGTGGGAATACAGTCTCTCACTGAGGCACTAAGGCACGGAGGTTACTACTCGCCCCGGTCTGTCTTTTGGGAACAACCGCGGCTATCGCCATGCGGCTCATGCCTTTCTGCTCAGCAGCTCACTCCGTGACCGAAGCTCCGGCTCATGTCCTGGCGTTTTGAATCATCTCATCCGCGAGTCGCAGGCCACTTTCGGGAGCATCAACGGGCCAGTATTCGAGGCCGATGTAGTGCTCGTACCCAGATTGAGCGATCGCGCGAAAGATCTCTGCGTAATTCATTTCGCCACGCGTCAACTCGTTTCGACCGGGATTGCCCGCGGCATGAAAGTGGCCGACGGATCCGATGTTTCGAGTCGCATTTCGAATCACATCACCTTCGCTGATTTGCTGGTGATAGAGATCAAAAACGACTTTGATTTGGTCGTTGGCTACCGCGTCGGCGATCTCGAATGCCTCGTCGCTGCGGACCAAGTAGTAGCCTTCGTGATCAACCGTATCATTGAGAGGCTCAAAGACCAACGTGATTCCAGTTCCCGATAACAGCGAAGCCGCTTTACGCAGTCCTTCGATCAAACTCGCCCGCTGTTCGGCTCTCTCCAGATCGGGAAGTAGGTCTCCGACTTGCGAAATCAAAGTCGGACAATTCAACCGCGTTGCCGCCGCAATTGATTCTTCGAGTCCACGCAAGTAATCATCACGCTGCTTCGAATCGACCAGGCTGATGAACTTGGTGCAAACCGATGCGATGGCCAGGCGGTGCTGCCGGGCGGAATCGATGATTTCCTCCAGGTCTTGATCCCACCACGACCAGAACTCGACGGCATCAATGCCGCATTGGCGGACGCGAGCCATCGCTTCGGGCTTCGGGATACCTTCGTAAACAGAATCGATGCAGACGGACGTTTTCATCTTACTTGCGAACCGTCGCGATAGCGTTGCACAGGTATTCCATTTTCGATTCGGCAATGCCCGCCACATTCACTCGGCCGCTGCCGACGATGTAGATGCCGAATCGGGTCTTGAGTTCGTCGACCTGCATGGGCGTCAGTCCGCTAAACGAGAACATGCCCCGTTGAGATCGCAGGAATTCGAAGTGGCTTGAACCTTCGACGTTCGACATTTTTTCGACGAAGGAGTTACGAAGCCGATTGATGCGGTCACGCATCGATGTAAGTTCGCTTTCCCATTGCTCGCGCAAATTGGCATCCGAAAGAATGGTCGAGACGATCGAACCACCGTGACGCGGCGGATTGCTGAAATTGGTCCTGACAACGCGCTTGAGTTGACTGCGGGCAGCATCGCGAGCCTCAGAGGAAGCTGCAACCAGCGCGATCGCACCAACACGTTCGCTGTATAGACCAAAGTTCTTTGAGAACGAACTACAAACGATGGCTTCATCGACTTGACTGAGAATCTGACGCATCCCTGCTGCGTCAGATTCCAATCCGTCCCCGAAACCTTGGTAGGCGAAGTCGATCAAAGGAAGTAGCTGCTTCTGTTCGATCACCGTCGCAATCTGGTGCCACTGGTCGGTCGTCGGATCCACTCCGGTCGGGTTGTGACAACAACCATGAAGCAAGACCGCGTCGCCTTCGCGAGTCTGCGTTTTCAATGCATCAAGCATTCCGTCCAAGTCCAGGGACGTGCGATCGTCGCCGAGATAACGATAGGTTTCCACCGGAAGTCCCGCCGCCGTGAAGACGGCTTGGTGATTGGCCCACGTCGGGTTCGGAACCCAGATCCGCACGGCCGGTAACTGCGTTTGCATGAAATCCGCTGCCACACGAAGTGCACCGGTCCCGCCGGGCGATTGAAGAATCGCGATGCGGTCTTTGGAGACAGTCTTCCCAAAAACCAGATCGTGGACGAGCTCCCGGTACTCCGGCGTCCCGTCAATCGGGAGGTATCCCTTGCTGGACTCCGCAGCGAGCAGCTTTTCCTCGGCCAGCTTTACTGACTTGAGAATAGGCGTCTGCCCCGACTCATCCTTGTAGACCCCAACCGTCAGATTCATCTTCTCTGGGTTTGGGTCGGCCTGGAAAGCCTCGGTTAGACCCAGAATGGCGTCGGGCGGTGCCGTCGAAATCGCACTGAAGCGATGAGTGATCGCGTTTTCCATTTGAGACAACTTGCCGGAGAATCGGTTGGACAGCGTCCCGCTCAAAAGTGATGGGACTGCAACGCCGGGAATCGTAGTGAAAGCCGCAAACGTCGGCTATCCTGTCGGAACAAAATCAATTCTGAATTGCCTACTCCCGCTCCCAACACCGAGATGAAAACCCGACACATACCAGAGATTCAAAGTTCATTGCTTGATCCCGTCGATCGTCGACGCTGGCTTCAAATCGCCGCCGCGGGTTGCGTTGCGGTTTCCGGATGGAATCAGACACGAGCGTCGGCGGCGGACGAATCAGAACCTGCCGCCGGAAAGTTTTCACTCGGTTACGCGCCACATCCCGGGATGTTCAAGGCCAGTGCCGGGAAAGACGTGCTGGATCAGATCCGCTTCTGTGCCGATCAGGGTTTCACTGCTTTCGAATACAACGGTCTTCCGAAGGAAACGCCCGAGATGCAGGAAAAAATCGGCAAACTCTTGGCCGACCTCAACATGCAAATGGGTGTTTTCGTGGCCTATGGCAGCTTCGACAAACCGACGTTTGCTCGACCGGACGAATCAAGCACAACGGAGATCATGCAAGCGATGAAGGATGCCGTTGAAGTCTCCAAACGAGTCGGAGCCAAGTGGTGCACGGTCGTCCCCGGCAGTGCCGATCAACAACACCCCGACGGAAAATGGAACCGATACGGCGGCAAACGTCTTGCGGAGGGTTATCAGACGGCAAACGTGATCGACATGCTGAGGCGATGTGTCGACGTCGTCGAACCGGACGGTTTGGTCCTCGTGCTTGAGCCGCTGAACTGGTACGCAAATCACGGCGGCGTCTTTCTGCAAAAGAGCGATCAGGCCTACGCGATCTGCCGGGCCGTCAACAGTCCCTCCTGCAAGATTCTCTTCGACATCTATCACCAGCAAATCACCGAAGGAAACGTGATCGTCAACATTGATGCTTGCTGGTCCGAGATCGCTTACTTCCAAACCGGTGACAACCCGGGGCGCAAGGAACCTTACACCGGTGAGATCAACTACAAGAAAATCTTTGATCATCTTCGTGATCGAGGCTTTGAGGGCGTGATCGGAATGGAACACGGCAATAGCGTGAAAGGAATCGAAGGAGAAAAGAAAGTGCTTGATGCCTATCGAAAAGCGGATTCGGGAGCGTCATGACACCGCGTCGCTCGCGGCGATATTTCATGGCCACGATGATTGCAATGACGTCATCGAGGTGTCATGCCGATGACGTGACTCAGTGGCCCGCGGGTTCGAGAGGAAACTTGGATTCGAGGGAGAACGCGAAGCCCAAGGAGGACTGGGTTTACCTGCGGAACAATCATGTTGAGGTCGGACTGCTTAGGTCTCACGGCGGCGCTATCGGTTCGCTAAAGTTACGCGGTGAAGGGCACAACTTCTTGAATCATTACGACCATGGTCGACTGGTTCAGCAGTCGTATTATGGCGATTCCGATGATTCGGACTGGGCGGGAAAGCCATGGCGATACAATCCGGTGCAAGGTGGCGGATATCGCGGCACGCCCGCAACGGTACTCAAGTTTCAGGCGACCGAAATCTCGGCAACCGCCATCACGGAACCGCGACACTGGGCAACCGGCAAGAGCCTACCAGAGTGTGAGATGCACCAACGAATTCGTTTACAAGGCCCGCTGGTTCGGCTGGATTTCGAGTTCGCTTATCGAGGCGAGGCAAAACATCGCCCGAGACACCAAGAGACCCCAGCGGTATTCGTGGACGCTCGGTTTGGGACGCTGGTCACACCAGCAGGAGACCGCAAGGGCGGGCGTCTCACTCGCCGCCGGCCGGGATGGCCCAACGAAAGCGTTGCGCTCGATCGGTCGTGGGCGGCATACGTCGACGACCAAGATAAAGGGGTCGGCATCCTGGTCCCCGGAGTCACGGAGGCCACTTGCTACCGTTATCAAAGCGGAGCAGGTGGAGAAGCCGATTGCTCGTACATCGCTCCCCTGCAAACGTTCGCGTTGGAACCGGGGCTGAAGTTCTCGTATCGTGCCTTCCTGACCGCAGGCAAGCTCATCGATATCCAAGAAAGGTTTGGCTCGGTCGCGGAAGAGTGAAAGGCCTGGCGAATCGTAACGCGCGGTTTTCCTGTTCTGATTGTTGGTGAAGGCGATGACTGTTTGGTTGAGAGTAGTGATTGGTCTCATCGGGCCGGTAATCTTTCTGTTGTTGTGGCAACTTGCCGGCGCCGACGTTCCCGGCGCCGTGGAAACCCCTGCAGAACGGCAGGTGCTCTCGACTTCGGCAGCAGCAGTGTTGGGCGTTGCGTTGTGGATGGCCCTCTGGTGGACCACCGAGGTCGTGCCGATCGCCGTAACCTCATTGGTTCCCATCGTTGCTTTCCCGCTCAGCGGGGCACTCGGAATCAATGAAACCACGTCCAGTTACGGACACAAATACATCTTCTTGTACGTTGGCGGTTTTCTGTTGGCACTGGCGATTGAACGCTGGGGTTTACACCGCCGAATTGCGCTCCATTTGATTCGCTTCATCGGTACCAGTCCCGCACGCGTGATTCTAGGATTCATGACCGCAACCGCGTTGCTGTCTATGTGGATATCGAACACAGCAACCTCAGTGATGATGCTGCCGATCGGAATGGCGATTGTGACGCAACTCACCGGCGGTTCATCAAAAACAGCGGCGGAGAGCAGATCCGATACGGCGGCCAGTCCGTTCGGCAAGGCACTGATGCTGGGTATCGCCTACAGCGCGTCGATAGGTGGCGTGGCGACGTTGATCGGGACGCCACCCAACTTGGTGCTGGCCGGAATGGTGACCGACAAGTACGGCATCGAGATTGGATTTGCGCAGTGGATGATTTTTGCGGCGCCGATCTCGCTGATCCTATTGCTGGTCTGTTGGTACTATCTCACTCACCTGCGTTTTCGTCTGCATGCCGATTCTCCGCAGGCATCAGATCATGCGATCAAGGAGCAGATTGGTCAGTTGGGATCGATCACTGCGCAAGAACGAAACGTGTTGGTGGTTTTTTCCATCACGGCAGCGTGTTGGATGTTCCGTTCCGTGTTGCAACGACTTTTCCCTGTACTCTCGGGAGTGGACGACACGATGATCGCGATCACTGCGGCGATCGTATTGTTTTTGATTCCAGCGGGAAAAGACGATCAAGGGAAACCTGAGTTTCTGATGCGCTGGGAAAAAACCCGCGACTTACCTTGGGGCATTGTCTTGCTCTTTGGCGGCGGTTTGGCCCTCGCAAGAGGCGTCCAGGTCACCGGACTGGCGCAGTGGCTGGGCGACCAATTCACGGCCTTTCATTTGCCGTCACTGCTGTTGTGGATTGTCGTGTTGGTTACGGTCGTTAACTTCTTGACGGAAGTCACCAGCAACGTAGCCACGACAACAATGTTCTTACCCGTGCTGGCGGCGCTCGCAGTGTCAATCGGTGCCGAGCCCCTGCCGTTGATGGTGGCGGCAACGATTACTGCTTCTTGTGCTTTCATGCTGCCGGTAGCGACTCCGCCCAACGCCGTGGTGTTTGGGTCTGGGCAGCTCACAATCGCAGAGATGGCAAAGACGGGGTTCGTGCTGAACCTCGTTTCGATAGCCCTAGTCTCTCTGTTCGTTTGGGGCGTCCTCCCCTGGATTTGGGGAGATCAATTGCAACTTCCCACGCAATAGGCGTGTTCGAAATCAGCGAACTGCTATCGGCGGGATGGATTCAGTCACGCGTGAAGCGAAAGACCTTCAGCGCGGCTAAATCTCGCACGATGACGTGATCATCAGTAACGGCGAGGTGCGCCCAAGAATCATCCGCGACCTTGAGTTGGTCAACAATCTCCATCTTTTCACGGTTGTGGCGAAGCAGCATCAAATCACCTCGCTCGTCGAGCACGAGAAATCGTTTTCCTTGGCGGATCATGCTTTGGTATTTGCCCATCGGTTGGCTGCTCCAAAGCATCTCACCGGAGTTGACGTCCATTGCGATCAGACGCTTGTTCTTCCCGTGCATGTAGATCGTATCTTCGATCACGATCGGCGAAGACATGTAGCCTTGTGATTTCTCGTTCCAAACTTCGTTCACGCTGTAGGGCCCGCCGCTCTGCGAAACCTCGAACAGGTGCGAGCGTCCGCCATACGTGGACGTGAAGATTCGATTACCGATCACCGTCGGCGTAAGGATGTTCATCCCGCGGAATGCTTCCACCGGTTGACGCCAAAGTACGCTTCCGGTCTCGGGTGAAACGCCACAGAGTTCTGTACGCGTTTGGACCAGCAGTTGTCGGACGCCATCGATGACCGCAAAGATTGGACTTGAAAACGCGCCATCGCTCATGATGCCGTCGCCTTCGTCGAGCGTCTTCCACAGTACCGACCCATCTTCGAGCGATAGCTTCACCGTGGGTCCACCCGTTTGAATGTAGACGGCACCGCCATCGATGATCGGTGAACAAACCGCACCGAACTTCGGCCGTGCAGCGCCTAACGCCTCGTTGAAGTCGACTCTCCATTTCTCTTCACCCGTCGCCGGATCAAGACAAACGAGCACGTCCAGAATTCCCTCGACGACCAGGGCGTCTTTGGAAACGACGGGAGTCGCACGGATCCAGCTTCCGTTTTCCGCAGCGAAGAAGGGAACGGTCATCGAGCCGTCCCAGCTTTTCTGCCAGACCGATTCGCCGGTCCCCAGTTGAAACGCTGAAACCACTTCCTGCCGCTTGTCGATGGTTTCGGTCGTGTAGACGATTCCGTCCTGAACTACCGGCCCGCTGTAGCTGGGTCCGAGTGGTTTTTCCCAGACCAACTCGAGTTGTCCGTCAAGCTTTTCAGGCCAAGCCTTCCCGTCCCAGACTGAATTGCGGGTCGGGCCACGCCATTGATTCCATTCCTCGGCGTCTGCCGAAGGAATATCGCAATGAAGCATCGCAAGAATGAGTGTCGAGAAAGCAACGAAGCGGATTGTTCTCATCATGGTCTCAGGCGTCGCAACAGCGTGGGGCGGGAAAATTTGTCCCATCAGTGTAGCGCCCCAGCAAATCCGCACCCAAATTAAAGCCTCCGTCGATCACTTCTATGCGGATGTTTCTGGCGATGGCACGCTGTCACCCCTGGATCCATTAATGGTCATCAACCGTCTGGCCCGCGAAGGCTGACAAACATGAAAACCCGATCCGCAGTGAATGCGGATCGGGCATTGTGTTTGCTGTTCGATTGGCCGAAGTTAGCTCACGCGAATGGCGAGTACTGACCCGGCACAGGTACGGGGTACTCTCCGTTCGGACCCGGCAAGGCCGGCGGCGGCGTTTCGCGGGTGTAAGAATCGATGCCTGGCGCCAGATCTCGTCCTTTCTCGAGAAGCTCATCCCACTTCACGATCTTGCCGCTATAGCAAGCTTCTCGACCAAGGATTGCGGTGAAAGTCGACATGGCGCCGTACTCGCCTTCGTTATAGATCTCGCCTTTCATGAGGGCCGCGATCAAATCATTCTGTTCTTGTTGGTGGCCTCGTTGACGCTTGTCCTTGTCGAACGCCCACTTACCGCCGACGCCGTCAATCTTTGCACCGGAAACATCCGCCGTTCCTTTCGTTCCGTGTGCGAACTCCGCGACCTGCGTCCAGGCATCTTTGAGATGACGTCCCTGGCTGTACATCTTGGACCCGTCCGCAAAGGTGTATTCACAGAACGTGTGGTCAAAGATCTGGCTCTTGGTTGCGTCACCATCCATCCGCAGACCACGACCACCCATTCCGTTGCATTCGACGGGGTACTCGCCTTTCAACCAACATCCGACGTCGAGGTTGTGAATGTGTTGTTCGCAAATCTGATCACCGGACAGCCAATTGAAGTGGTACCAGTTGTTGCACTGAAAATCCATTTCGGTTTGATCATCGGTTCGGTTACGGTACCAAATGCCGCCACCATTCCAGTACACGCGAAGTGTGATCAGGTCACCGATTGCGCCGTCTTGAATCCGCCCGACCGTTTCCAAGTACTGGGCCTCATGGCGTCGTTGCAGTCCGATGCCCACCATCAGGTTCTTCTTCTTCGATTCTTCGACGCTGGCCAGTACCCGCCGGACGCCCGGTGCGTCGGACGCGACGGGC
>JBCCOI010000188.1:0-12107 GCA_039025515.1 Planctomycetota bacterium | reverse complement strand
CGTCACCATGACCACCGCTCGATTCTGTGCCGCTACCGTTTCTCGCAAAACTTGCGTCACCGCACGTGAGTTTACTCGGTCCAGGCTTCCGGTCGGTTCATCCGCGAAAACGATAGAAGGATCATGAATCATCGCACGGGCTAAAGCGACACGCTGTTGCTCGCCGCCGGAAATCTGTGCCGGCGTGCTCCTGGAACGTTCCGCCAAACCGACGTCTTGCAGTTTTTGCAGTGCCTTTTCTCTCGCAAGCCTTCGCCGTGTTCCCGCCAAGAGCAAGGGCATCGCGACGTTGTCCAGCGCCGATAGCGTAGGCATCAAGTTGTAGGTCTGAAAAACGACACCAATGTGCCGCAGCCGTGATCGAGTCATCTCCGCATCCGAGGCTGCGCTTAGATCTTGTCCGGCGACTTGAACTTGTCCGCTGTCAGGACGCTCGAGACCGCTCAACAAATTGATCAGTGTGGTCTTTCCTGATCCCGACGCGCCAACGATTGCGATGAATTCTCCTTCACTCAACCGAAGGCTCACACTTTCAACAGCAGAAACGGCTCCACGCCCCTTTCCAAACGACTTGCTCAACTCGTGTCCTTCAAGCACGACGTTTGAAACAGCCTGATCCGTTTGTTTGCCAACCTGGTTCATTTTTATGCCGTACCAATTCGCTCGCGAAAGAGCTGGGCGGGCATCTGTCGTCCGATCCGCCAACCTGCGAACACCGAAGCCAGCCCGCAAACGAGAAACGTCAGAATCCATCCGGGCCACAACCATGACCAGGGCACCAGGAATTCGGCGCCGATACCGGCCCATCGCCAATAGAGTCCGGCAATTTGAGCGACCCTTAGCATGATCCAGGCGCCGCCAAAGCCAAACAAACAAGCGACCATGATCGCTGACAAACCCTGCAAGAGGCTTTCCGCAAAGACAAGCCTGATCAAGCCGAATCGGCTCAAGCCACAACTGCGCAGGATTCCCAGTTCACGGCCGCGTGACCGCAACGAAGCCACCAGACTGCCGACGACTGAGAAGAGACTTGCTGCTAGGAAAAGCAGTGGCACCCAACCGAGACGTTGGACGATCGCACCGCCCCACTCTCCGCGCAAGGCCGCTCGAACGCGGTCCAAATCGTCGGCTTGAACGCTGCGTTGTGTGAGCGAGATTTCGATACCATCCGGCGAGTGTCGGATAGGCCGATCAAGGTCAACGACGCGATCGACTACGTTGGCCATCGCCTCGCGGCCCGCTCGACTGATCATTGTGCCACGCCGCAGTGAAGTCCCGTCTGGGTAAGGTAGAATTTTCTCGGACGATTCCGTACCGGTGTCGCCAAGAAAGTAGTTCGCGTAGGAAGTATCGAAGTCTTCTCGAACGCGATCAATGTCGACGATCACCATCAGCTCGTGTGGCTTGCCCCGTAGCCTGACCTTGTTCTGTTTTGTGCTCATCAACCAACCACGCAGCTTGATGACACCTGCAACCTCGTATTCTCGCTGTTTTCCTCGCCCCGGAACCATGATTGGCACATTGTCGCCGACCTGCAATCCGGCCGAGTTTGCAAACCAAGAACTAATCAAGCAGTGACCTTCCGAAAGCTTGTCGAAAACGCGGGAGGCTTCTCCCCGTAAAACTTCGATCGGTAGATGTTCTTTTGCATAGGCCGGTCGCATTCCCATCACCAACGTTGAAACGAATGAATCAACGGACTTGCTTTGAAAGTCAGTTTCGGCCAGCCGGGTGTCCACCAGCACCAGCGGTTCCATCTTCGCGAACCCTGGTTGGTTCATCAAAACGTCCGACTCATCCTCTTCAAGACCGTACGGATAGACCGAGACCATCCAACGGGGGAATCTCGAATCGATGATGAAAGGTTCCAGCATCGATGCACCCCAGCAAATGATCCAGATGAATCCACTCAGGCCGATCGACATGGCGAGGACCGAACCCGTGCTAGCCGATCGGTCGATGGACAACTGATCCGATAAGAGTGCGCTGTTCGTTCTCGTTAGCCAAGCGACCGGACGGGTGAAGAACATCGAAACTAAGCGGACCAAAATCGGGGTGATCAAGATCACGGCCACAGCAAGTGACGGAACACCGCACCACGTGAGCGCAAAAGCACGGGACGGAGAACCCGATGGCGTGAGCCAGATGCATGCTGCGGTAAAAGCAACCACGGCGATCGCCGCGACTGCTCGCAAGAGCATCACTCTTCTCTCAATCCGTGGGTGACCCGGATCATCTCTTGCAGGTTGGATTCGAGAAGCAATGATTGCGGGCTGGGTCGCACCGATGATGGCCCCCGACAATAACACAACTCCCGCGTAGAACAGGCTCGCAAAATCGAATGATGGTGGTATCCCGATCACTGGAACGGCGGACAGTACTAGCCATGCCAACGCGACGGCAAAGCAAAGCCCGATGATCGCTAGCACACACGATTCAATTAGCACGCCTCCAGCGACGACCGTCCGGCTCGCCCCCATGCTTCGGAGCAACGCGTACTGTCGAACGCGTTCACGGGCTATGTTTCCTTGTACGCTAAACGCGATGCAGATCGCGCATGCTCCGACCAACAACACCAACGTCACCGCGGACGACCGCGCGATGTTGGACGTCGAACTGTCTTGAGCACGCGAGCGAATGAGTTTTTGATCCCAGAGTTCGAGCCGACCGGCGTGACCAGCAAGTTGTATTCGCCAATCCTCTACAAAAGACGATTCCTCGGTGGCATCGTTGAGAAAGATCCGCAAGTCAGACGGAGGACGCTCACCGCCCGAAATCCGCGCTGCAGCCGCCTCGCTGATTCGCCATGGAGTCAGTCGAAGTGATTCATCGGTTCCGATAAAGGCAGCACTGTTTCGCAAGAAGCCCACGACTTTGCCGGGAAAGACTCCGGCATCACTCTCGAGTCGCCTTCGATCTCCCAGCTTCATCGACCACATCAAATGCTGCGGGACAACCAATTCAATGACGTCGGTGGTCTCTTCGTCGGGCCAACGACCATCCAGGAGCTTCCCTTGTTTCACATCACCCTTCAAGGCAACCAGCTCATACCGCTTGCCCGGAATCCAACCCGATTGTGGACCAGAATAAAACTGCTCGCGATCCAACTCGCCTTGCTCGTCCCCGGGAAGATCGAAAACGGCGACACGAATCGCTTGTTCCACGCGATTGACTCGTGGATCGTTTGTGACTGATTCCAATAGGGCAGTCGGTATGAATGGATAGACAGGGTCGGTCGCAGCCAAATAGAGTTGATCGGCAGGTAACAAATCATAGGGCATCTGATTTGTATCGCGCTCCGTCCTTCTCAAGGACAATAGCGAGATCAAGAGAAGGCATCCGGCAAACCCCAACGCGACTCCGACGGCCAGCACTCGTCCCGGGCGCGCGGCCAAATGGGTCCGTGTCAGAAGCAGATTCGCGGAGAGACTCATTGTGGGCGTGGAACTGTCTACAAAATGTCGAAACGCCAGATGACGAAATCATTCAAACGCCGCAATGCGAATGAGTTCGGCAAGAGAATTCTTTCCTGAGCTGCATTCTTTAGCTAACTTCTACCAGACTGCCACTCGAGCAAGCAACGTGCCGACGAGTGTAAGATTCACATCACCCATCGATTCCAGTGGTTGCTCTCTCAGCGATGCTGGAAAAACCGCCACGCGCGACGGATTTTTCAATGAGTTCTCTTTTCGACCAACGGCGCAGTCTGGCCTACGTCATTTTTTTTTCTATTGCCATCCTTGCACCGGACTCTTCACCTGCCAGCGACCAGGTGAAGGCCGCGGAAGTATCTAGTGATTGGAATAGCCTGGGAGGGGAAGGCGTTTCGGTATCCGTCAGCGGCAAGCGGCTCTCTCTTGCTTTGGACGCGAGCGTTATCAACCGTGGATACGTTGTCGTTCCACGTTTGTGCGCACCGATTCGGTCAGTCGGTTGGAAGGGGATACCTGTCGTTCTTGACGACATGAAGCGACCGATCGCGTTTCAGATCAAACCATCACAACAAGAATGGAAGTTTACTTGGAAGGATGCGCCCGATGGAGCCTCCATCATCGAAGTCGCGTTTGACACGTTTCCGGTTTTGCCTAAAGACTGCCCGATCGCGACTCCGGCAGGTGACGGGTCGGTGATGCTCCATGCTTTTGAGGCAAAGACCGTCGGTGAGAAGATTCTCTTTGAGCCTCAGTGGTACAAAAACACCGTCGGATATTGGGCGGTGGATTCGGACTACGCCACTTGGGATCTCGAAGTGGCTACGCCCGGTACCTATTCGATCGCCCTGCTTCAAGGATGCGGCGAAGGCCACGGCGGTAGCGATGCGCGGGTCACGTTGCGTCAGGGCGACGAAGTCGATGCCGAGCTCGCATTCCAAACAATCGATACGGGGCATTTCCAGAACTTTCGCTGGAATCATCTTGGGCTGATTACCCTGAGCGGCAGCGGCAAATATGAGCTGCGAATCGAAGCAACGCGCATTGCCAGCGTGGCGTTGTTCGACGTCCGAGCCATTCATCTCGTGCCACAAGCGAAACCGCAGAAAAAATAGCGCTGCCTTCACGACTTATTGCACCGGCGTGCCGGCGAAGCGGTTGACGATTTTTCCAAACAATGACAGTGGGTCGTCTTTCACTGATGAACAAACAAAACTGCGCTGTGAACCGTTGGACGATCGGTCCTTCACGTTACCGAAGACTCATCTGGTTCCTTGGGCCGCTGTTCACAGCTACGGCCGGTCTCGTTGTTCCGGCTCGAGAAGCTTGTGCGGACAATCCGCAACCGAATCTCCTTTGGATTGTGACCGATGACCAGAGAGCGGACTCGATTTCCGCGTTCAATCGGATACTCCGCGACTCTCCGGACAGCGAGCTGGGACGCGTTCTTTCGCCAAACGTTGATCGACTCGCTGCGATGGGCACAACGTTTATCAACACCTTTAACCAGAATCCCGGATGCGCACCGTCACGAACGCTGATGCACACCGGACGATACTCGCATCGCAGCGGAGTCTATGGGTTCGAGTATTACAACCCGGTGGGCCAGAAGCACTGGCGACCGATGTTTCCAGAGATCCTCCGAGATCGGGCCGGCTACCAAACTCTGGCCGTTGGCAAACTAGGGATTCGCGCCCAACACTTTTCTGGCAAGGGAGGGACAATTCCTCCGTTGTACGAAACCAACCTTGGATACCGCAGGGAATTCGCGGCGCAGGGTTTGGTTGATTGGAATAAGGAAACGAAGTGGAGTAGGGGAAAGCGCGGCCCGACTGTCGAGAAATTTTATTTCCCTGACGGCACCGAGCTCGTCTGGCCGGAGACTGCCGATGCAAAACAAGACGATCGCGTGGAGATACGCAAACGGTTGGAGTTGTTGCGTTCATACGCGCCGGGCGAAAAGGATGCATCCGGTTTGATTTTGGCAGGTGTGAACTCACAAACAGGGGAATGCACTCGAGACGGTAGTTTTGTTGCTGCACTCCTCGACCACTTCGACCACGTCGATGTGACCTACACAGACATGCTGGGTCGCGAGCAGGTCGGACCGACAAGCGATAAGCCACTTTTTGCCTTTATCGGTTTTGATTTCCCGCACACACCGGTCTTGCCGCCGGCGGAATTCAGAATGAAGTTTCGGGACCTGATGTATGAGGTTCCGGAGTTTACGCAAGCGGAACTCGCCGCATTCCCGCCGCAGCTACTGAAGCTCCACAAGAATGCGCAGAGTGACCATTTCACCGATGATGAAAAGCAGCAAATGGTCTCGGACTACTATGCATTTTGTGCCTACGGTGATGCTCTTGTTGGACAAGCAGTCGACGGATTTATTGAGTATTCACGCAACCAGGATCGTCCCTGGCTGATTCTCTACGTTTGCGGAGATCATGGTTGGCGCCTGAATGAACACGGAATGGTAAGTAAGTTTTCACACTACGACACGGATCTGCATAATCCGCTCATCGTCGTGTCCTCTGACAAAGCGCGATTTCCGGCAGGAAAGGTGGTTAAAGACTTTACGCAGTTCGTTGACATGGCACCGACGTTTCTTTCCTCCGGCGGAGTTGATATCTCCTCGCCGGAGTTCGAGTATTTGGACGGACGAGATCTCGCCGAGACAGTAGCTGGCACCTACAAACCGCGGCAGTACATCATCGCTGAGCCGACCTGGGTGATCGGTCCGAGGGCAGTCATCCGAACCAGGGATTTCAAGTTCGCGATGAAGATCCGCCCGCGGGCCGGACACACGATGACAAATAATGTCGTCGGTGAAGACTTCAAATGGGCAGTCAAAGCGGACTTGGAAGAGATCGAGCCGACGCTATTTGATTTGCGAATCGACCCGAAAGAACTTCGAAACGTCGCATTTGATAAGCGCTATCGCCCCGTCCTGGATGCTTTGCGCGGGAAGTTGCAAGACGTCGTGCTCGGTGACGGTCGCGTTGAGATCGCGTGGACAAAGCAAGACGCAAATCTTCCCGCCCATACCAGCGAATTCGCAGAAGGCGCCGATGACGGGATCATCGAACTGCCCACTCTCCCAGAGATTGACTAGTCATATTTGATTTATCCGGTTAGGAATGGTCGATCAATGATTGTCGCCGATGGGCTCCGTCCGATCGATTTTGACACATTTCCATCGGGCGGAGCCGATGGGCGACTTTCAACAACAAGCCAGTTGTTGATGGGCCGTTCCTTAGCTCCCCATGGGCACGCCCAACTCAACGACCAAGTTTCCGTCGCGAATCGTCACGTTGCGAAGACTCGACTTTGCGACGTTGATGGCGGTGTCGTCTCCATCGAGTGTGTAGACGCTGTTTTCGGCAAAATATCGGTCGAGTGCTTGTTCGCAAATTTTCTTGACGGGTTGTTTCAATTCTGTAGGCAATTTTTCGAACTCGACAGTTTCAGCGCGAACTTCGTCACAATAAAATTCAGCGGTTGCAGCCTCGTATCGAATTCCGAAGGTAACCGTCACCGTGCCTTTGACTCGATCGACGACGTTGGCATTGGAAGCAGACTCGTCGGTGCGTGAGGGTTCTGCTCGCCCTCCGAAAGGCGGTTTTACGGGTGGTAAATCTCGAAAGCTTGATTTCAATCCGTTCGCGATTCCGCTCTCTTCTATCGCTTTGCGCGGGTCCATTTCATGGATCACGGTATTCAGATGCATCTTCAACGCGAGTCGATCCGAACCATCTCGTGCGATGACTTCTGTTCTTTCAAGTGTCACGGTGGCCGGCAATTCCTTCTCGACAAAGTCGTTCAAGACGACTGGCATCCAAAGGTTTAAGCCGGATTGAACGGCAGAATTCGGGATCGTGATTTCCGCCGACCCGCTGCAGCCACACAGGACTAGTAGTAGAAACGAAGCAGCAAGTAGCAGCTTAGATGACTTCATATAAATCACTCGGTTGATTGACGGGAAGATGCAGGAAAATGCTACTACAGTCGTGGCAAATTTTTCTTTAAATCAAGCAAGGCCTGCTCCGCGAGAGGTTTAAGCCTTGGATCACCCGAATCAATTGCGTCCTTGAGTGCCTTCATGGCATCAAAACCAAGTCTGGGCTGATCGGGATTCAGTTTCGCGAGGGCAAAGGCTGAAACGAGTGCGAGTACCTTGTCGTCGCTCGTTCGATTCGCTCTGAGACGAGTTTGCACGGTCTCGTCGTCCAGACCGAGCCGGATGGCGGAGAGCGTTGCGGCGTAGCGAACTCCGTTGTCCCGAGAGTTCATCTCGGTCGCCACTGCCGGTGCAACGGCACGGCGACTCGGATCGATGTTTCCGAGCGTGAAAAGGATTTCTGTTTTGATGTCTGGTGTTGACTCGTTCAGAAGTTCAACCAACTTCTCGGCAGCCGGCGATGCCTTGGATCCGAATTCAGAAAGAGCTACGACCGCCCAATAGCGAGACGACTTGGGCTCAAGGGCTCGCAGCAGAGCGTTCATCCCCGGTGCTTCCATGTCGACCAGGTGTCCGATGAGTTCCGCCGCGTAAAGCGGTTGTGCTTTTTGCAACGCACGTCCGAGCAATTCAGCTCGCAAGTCAATTGGTGCTTTGCAGTTTGCAACCGCCCGCATGGTCGCGAGCGACATTCTCTGATCCGAACCGACCATTGCATCGACGAGTTCCGCTTGGTCCGGTTCACTGCACCCCAGTTCGACAAGTGATGCGGCGGAATGGGCGCGTACACTCAGTTCCGAATCATTCTTGAATGCTTCAATCAATGCGTCTTTTGACGTCTGGTTGCCAGCTGTCCCCAAAGACTTGGCCGCGGCTCTTCGTACAGTCGGGTCTTCATCGCGAAGCAAATCCGCAAGCTCGTTGCCGGTGGACGATGATCCGATCCTTCCGAGTACTTCCGCAGCCAGTGCGCGTGCCGATGGACGCGAATCACCGAGAGCTTCTCGCAGGGCGTCCTCTGACTCCTTGCCGCCCTTTCCGAGGCCAATCGCCGCTTGCACGGCTACGGCAGGATCCTCCGAACGTAGTCCCTCGGAAAGGCTTTGAAGAGCAGATTGTTGGTCGCTCGTACCGGTCTTGAGAGCAGCGCTTGCCGCCAACACGCGTTCGAAAGGGTCCTCTGAACCTGCCAGCATCGCGTTGAGTTTCGGAGAGAGTGTCACGTCCGCGCTTGTCTGATTCTCGATGGCGAATAGGGCTTCGAGTCTTTGCTTAACATCATCACTTTCGAGTTGTTGCTTGATGGCACTGACGATCTCATCAGGCGATGGCGGCTTTTCACCTGTCTGATCCAGGAACGCGCGGAGAACACTCGCAGGCGGTAAGCTGTCGTCCTTTTCAGACTCGTCTTTTTTTTGTGACGGAAATATGAAGGGCGGCTTTCCGGGTAGCGGCGGTTGCGCTTGTAGCGAACAACAGATGACACCGAAGACAAAAGAAGAAATGCAGATACGTAACATGGTTTTTGAGCAAGTAGAGAGGTTGAAACGGAGGAAGAGGCGAACAGTGAAGTCACGAACCGACGGGGAATCGTGCTTCGTACTGCAGACTCTTGAGGAACTTCTTGGCGGCGACCCATTGCTGCGGATTGGTCGACTCATAGTTCCGACCCAACATGTCTTGAAACTTGTCGAGCGAAGAATAGACCTTGCCGTAGTGCTCTGAATCGATGCCACCTCCGGCGGTCGCATGTGCGACGAACAACCGATTCATGTATTGACGGGCGTTTTCGTACTTGGCCTCGCGTAATGCCGCAGGCCAACTGATTTCGCCGCTGTAGGGATCGTATTGCCGGACGGTCAGTCGATCCGGTGCGTTTCTCTTTCCCGACTCGGTGATCTGTTGATAGGTGCGTCTGGGGCGGCGTTCGGCTTCCCTGTATTCCCGATTCAGTTTTCGCTTTTCGAAATACGTCCGCACATGCTTGAGCTGATTGTCGTAGTTCATGCTCACAGCGGTTTCTCGGTCGATCATCGCCATGGAAGGGCGATTACTGGCTTCGGATTGAGACCGAATGGCTGACTCGAGCCGTGACGCGATGTCGCTGAGCTCTGCGAGGGGCGGCTGAGCCCACGACAGCGATGGCATTATCAGCAAGGCTGCGAAAATCGGAATTCGTTTATACACTGGCGGTACTCGATGACGTGCATGTGAGACGGGCGGTTCTCCTTCACAACCTAAGATTCAGGCCGAGTGGCTGTTCTGACACGGATTTGCCAAAAGTTGGAAAAATGTCCGCGGATGTGTGCGATGGATGAAACCCGCCAGACGTTGATCCAACGAATCGCCTGCGGCGAGCCCGGGGCATGGGTCGAAGCAAATGCGATCTACGCCCCGCTTATCCGGAATTGGCTCGGCCGTTATCGCTTGCAGCCAAGCGACGTCGATGACGTTACACAGGAAGTCATGAAGGTTCTGGTGGCCCAGATCAAAGATTTCGAGCACAACGGTCGTACGGGCGCGTTCCGGAATTGGCTCCGCACGACAACAGTCAACATCGCCCGCAATTCGCTCCGAAAGAGGAACACCCCCGTTGGCGGAGGGGGGACGGACTTTCAAATTGCAATGGCCGAACTCGAAGATCCACACAGTAAGCTTTCGAAGGAATTTGATGACGAGCACAACCGGCACGTCGTGAAGTACCTGCTCAAGGAAATCGCAACTGAGTTCAAGCCAATCACGATGCGGGTCTTCAAGATGCATGTCGTCGATGGTGTGAGCGTCGACGGAACGGCCGATAGCCTTGGAGTCTCACGTGCATCGGTCCACGCATCAAAGTCGCGTGTGTTGAGAAAGCTTCGCCAACGAGCGGGAGAGCTGCTGGTCGAAACTCTTTGATCCAGATCTAAATTCGACCACATTTCAATTCATGTCAGCAACTTCGACACATCCGACCGATCAGCACCTTCGAGACTATATCAAAGGTCTCCTTGACGATGAGCTTTCGGAAGTCATCAACGCGCACGTGGAGAGTTGTGAGCGATGTTCGCGCCGTCTCGACGGGCTTTCGAAAGATGAAGCTACTCTCGTTTGCGTCATCCAGTCGGTTTGGGATTCCGATGCGATTCCATCACCCTTGCCGCAGCGAAGCGATAACGTTGCAGATCTGAATGCTCAAACGCTCGCGATTCAGGACAATGAAGCTGCCATACCGCATGCGGGAAAGTACGAAATCGTTGAGGAACTCGGTCGGGGTGGCATGGGGGTCGTCTATCGTGCAGTCGATCGCGAACTGAAACGTGAAGTGGCCCTGAAGGTCATCATCGCGGGCGAGCACTCATCGGGTTCACAGCGCGAGCGTTTCCGAAGAGAAGCTGAGACGATCGCGCGGTTGCGGCATCCCGGAATTGTTCAAATCTACGAAGTCGGGGATTTTGGTGACCAGCCGTTCCTCGCTCTTGAACTCGTCGCCGGGCCCAACCTTTCACAAGTCACGAGGAACCGTCAACAACCCATTGAATGGTCAACCGGTGTGACACTGCAGTTGTCACAAGCCATTCACTATGCGCACCAACAGTCGGTCATCCACCGCGATTTGAAGCCCGGCAACGTCTTGGTGGCGTTGACTGAAGAAGTGGAAGAAAGCGGATCAGGCATCAACGATTTCGGCGCTTCTGCGCTCACGGATGTTCCGGAAACCAAGATCACTGACTTCGGGCTTGCAAAACAGCTGGACTCGGATGAACACGTGACCAAGACCGGTCAATCGATGGGCACACCCGCGTACATGTCGCCGGAACAGGCCGCCGGACAGACGGAAGGCATCGGCCCGGCGACCGACATCTACGCCCTGGGTGTCATCCTGTACGAGTTGCTCACCGGTCGACCTCCGCTTGAAGGTCCAGACCCTGTCAGCACGATGCTTTCCGTGATGGAACAGGATCCGGTTCCACTGCGAAACCACCGTAGCGAGATTCCACGTGATCTCGAAACGATCTGCATGAAATGCCTGATGAAAAAGCCTGAGGATCGCTACGAATCGGCGAGGGACTTGGGGCAGGACCTCGAGCTGTTCTTGAACGGCGAGCCGATTCTCGCGCGGAGGCCCAGTGTCATTCGTCGTATCTATCGCTGGGCAAGGAATCATCCCCAACTCGCGATCGCCTACCTGGCTTGCGTCGTTTGCTACGGCATGCATTTGGTGGCAAAGCATTTCCTCAAACTTCCATTTCACGTCGATAGCTTTGGTGCCTATGCGCCACTACTTTTCTTCGGCTTTGCAGCATTTGCGACGCTTTGTGAAGCTCTGTCACGTCGATTCGAAAGATTGGAGATAGGCCAATACGGATTCATAGCGATCACAGTCATTTGGATGTCGATCATGTTCACCTTTGACAAAGGTCCGCGGTCGTCTCCCATCACACTTTTCCCGGTTCTCATCGCAAGCTCCATTTTGCTTGTCCCCAGGTCCACAATGATCTGGTTCACGGCAAGCGTTACTTCGATTTGCTACATCGCAGTCGCGATTCACGCGCATCGCGTTTCGGGGCGTGGCGTGGTCAGCCTCGACGAAGCAATCGGATTCGTCGGCAGCTTGATCATGACCGGTGTTTGCATGCAGCTCATTTTGCGCCGCGCTTCCCGCCGAACGGTCCGTGACAATCAATGGAAATCGAATTCGGGGAGCTCACGTTTTTCCGGAAAGAAAGCTTCCT
>JBCCOI010000187.1:0-12147 GCA_039025515.1 Planctomycetota bacterium | reverse complement strand
CCGGTTCTGCGTTCACTGAGCGACCTGATGGTGAAGGCGAAACCTCAGTTCCACAAGTCAGAGATGCTAAAGCCGTTTCACAAGACGGCAGAGTTTTGCGCGACATGCCACAAGGTTTCGCTTCCGGGAGAGCTGACGGCGTACAAGGAATGGCTTCGTGGCCAGAACCACTACGACAGCTATTTGCTAAGCGGCGTGTCCGGGCATGGTGCGCGAAGCTTCTACTACCCGCCCAAGGCGCAGGAGAGTTGCAATGGCTGCCACATGCCGGCCACACCAAGCGATCAGTTCGGTGCTGAGTATGATTCCGAACTGGGGCAACTTGCGGTGCATGGACACCGATTTCCGAGTGCGAACTCGGCGCTATCGCACTGGATGAATGACCAAGCGGGTATCCGCCGGCACGAGCAACTGCTTCAGGGTGCACTACGGGTCGATTTATTCGGACTTCGAAGAGAAGGTTCCGTCGACGGAGAGCTAATCGCACCGGTTCCGAATGAGGGAGCAACGGTTGCAAAGGGCAAGCCTTATTTGATCGAGACCGTGCTCCGAACACTTACGCTGGGCCACCATTTCACTCAAGGGACGACGGACTCGAATCAGATTTGGGTTGAGTTCACGGCGACCCAGGACGGCGAGATCATCGGACGAAGCGGTCAAAGGGATGAGCGAGAACGCGTGGACCCCTGGTCACACTTCATCAACAACTTCGTCGTTGATCGCGAAGGAAATCGGATCAACCGACGCAATGCTCACGACATCTTCACGGCACTTTACAAGCATCAAATTCCGCCCGGGGCGGGGCACGTCATCCACTATCTGCTGAACGTTCCTGATGATTCTGATGCACCGATTGAAATCACCGCACGGCTGCTGTATCGCAAATTCGATACGGAGTACCTGGATTATGTTCGTGCCGACCGCGATCCGAGTCGGGACCCACTTGATCTCGGCGACGTGGGCGATGCCAATGATTTACCGATTATCGAAATCGCAAGTGACTCCATTTTGTTGAATGTTGCCGAAACCGATGAGAACCCGATCGACGAGTGGTTGGCGGCCTCGACATCAGACGACGAGAAGCCGATTCCCACGTGGCAGCGGTTCAACGACTACGGCATTGGACTCCTTTTGAAAGGAAAGACGGAATTGAAGCAGGCTGCGGAAGCGTTTGATTCCGTTGCGACGTTCGGCCGATATGATGGGCCGCTCAACAAAGCTCGCGTTCTGGTGGCTGAAGGTGATCTGGTTGGTGCTGGCGAGAGCCTGACCGAAGCGCTGCAGCACGATCCACCGCCGCCTTCGTGGACTCATGCCTGGCTGAGCGGAGTGGTTAACCGACAACAAGGTAACTTCAAGCAAGCCGCTAAGCTGCTTCGTGGAACGCTGGAAACGAAAGTCCCCGAACGCGGATTCGATTTTTCGCTTGATTACATGGTCCGAAACGAGCTGGCGCTGACGCTTCTTGATATCGCTCAGCGAGCCGATGTGATGGATGAGGAAGGGGAATTCGAGCAATACATTGTCGACTCAAAGAACGAATTCGAAAGGGTGTTGGAAGTCGATTCTGAGAATGCCACCGCCCATGCCAATCTTGCCAAAATTGCGTCATTGACAGGCGACACGACGGCGGAGGCCTACCACAGAAAGCTTCATTCACGTTACAAAATGGACGACAGCGCGGCAGAGATTGCGTTGCCATCGGCACGACGCAAGTATCCCGCCGCAAGTCATGCATCGGAGGCACTCGTGATCTACGATTTGCATCGTGAACCATCTCAAAATTCCTACACGACGACGACCGGACATTGAATGCCCGAACCATCGGTCACCGAAGAACCTGAAGAGGACATCCAGAACGATCAGGTGATCGAGTCGGCACTGCGCATCTCTTTGATGGTTTTGATCGTACTCTTACTGCCTGTCATCGGAGTCCTCGCCTACCTCAACTTCAGAAAGGTTGAAGTGACGAACGTCGAAATCGAGATGGAAGCTCCGGATGGACGTATCATCGACGAACAGTCGCTGCCCGAGATTCCCTTGGTTGATGTTACCGAGACGTCCGGCATCTCCTTTGTTCATTCTGCCGGAAAGAACGGTGAGAAGTTGCTTCCGGAGACCATGGGGAGTGGCTGCGCCGTTTTCGATTTCGACAACGATGGAAACCAAGACATTCTGTTCGTCAATTCCACCGATTGGTCCTGGACGGAGAATCGAACCGCCGCAAAGTGTGCTTTGTATCGTGGGGACGGCGAGTTTGGGTTCACCGATGTTTCCCAGGAAGTCGGGCTCGATGTCGAACTTTACGGCATGGGCGTAGCAGTGGGTGACTACGACAACGATGGCGACAAGGACGTTTTCATTACCACCGTGGGGCAGAATCGGATGCTGCGGAACGACGAAGGTCGCTTCAAAGATGTCACCGCTGAATCCGGTCTCGTCGGCGACCCGAAAGCCTGGAGCACCAGCGCCGGATTCTTTGACTATGACAACGACGGACTCCTCGACTTGTTCGTTTGCAACTACGTGACCTGGAGTCGAGAACTGGATCTTTCACAAACATTCTCAATCGATGGGGAGTCGCGTTCGTATGGTCCACCCGACGCTTTTACTGGCGCGTTTTCGTACCTCTACCACAACCTAGGTGAGGGGAAGTTCGAAGATGTGTCGGAGCAAGCCGGGATTCAGATCTTGAGTGAAGACACCGGCGTGATTGTCGGAAAGGCGATGGGCGTCGTTCCGGTCGATGTCAATCGTGATGGGTACCTGGACATCGTTGTCGCAAATGACACGGTGAGAAATTTTCTCTTTGAAAATCAGAAGGACGGTACATTTGCGGAGACAGGCCGACTTGCCGGAATCGCTTACGATCTCGCGAGCGGCAACGCACGTGGCGCGATGGGGATCGATGCTTCCGTGTTTCGTGACGACGGGACGATTGCCATCGGGATTGGCAACTTCGCGAATGAGGCGAGCGCTTTGTACATGGCATCTCCCCGACGCGAGACTTTTGTGGATGCCGCAATGTTCACGGGCTTCGGGCCGCCGACACGATTGGGGCTGACATTTGGGCTTTTCTTCTTTGACATCGACCTGGATGGGCGTCTCGACATCCTGGGTGCGAACGGGCACCTTGAAGAGGAAATTGAAAAGACGCAGAGAACGCTGAGATACGCGCAGCCTCCGCAGCTGTTTTGGAACGCGGGACGCGATGCGCAAACCGAGCTGGTACTGTTGGATGAAGATTGCACTGGAAAGGCATTTTGTGAACCGCTCGTTGGCAGGGGAGCGGCTTTCGGTGATTTCGATAACGATGGCGATCAAGATGTCGTCATTACAGCCAGCGACGGCCCGGCGAAAGTCTTCCGAAACGATCAACAAACGAGCCATCACTTTTTGAGATTCAAACTGATCGGACAGAAGTGCAATCGAGATGCGATCGGCGCCATTGTCGCCGTGAAATCGGGCGGCGTCATTCAATCAAGAACCGTAATGCCGACGCGCAGCTATCTGAGTCAGTCGGAATTTGAACTCACGTTCGGGCTGGGCGAGCAGGACGCCGTCGAAGAAGTGACTGTGCTGTGGCCTGGCGAGGCCCCACGGCAGGTGAAGATCGACGGCGTAGACCGTTTGATCGAATTGAAGCAGTGAATCCAATTCGACTGGTCTTCATTGAACGACTCGATCCGAATTCGCTGACTCTGGTTAGCAATTGGACTGCATCGCGGGCCACTTGTGTGCATAATAGGTGAAAAATCCCACCCTTCGGATATTCCCACCTCTCTCCGAGCTCGTTCATGACGACTGCTTTCAAACATTCGTGGCATTTCCTGGCTGCGGCACTTCTTGTTTCGTTCTCAATGGCCCCAGCCGCGGAAACCGTCCAGTTGGAGCTTCAACAGGATGATCACCTTTGTTTGGTCGGGAACGCACTCGGCGAGCGAATGCAATTCCACAACGAGTGGGAATCATTGCTTCACACTCGGTTTCCGAAGTTGCAACTGACCGTTCGGAATCTTTGCTTCCCCGCTGATGAAACGACGACACGAATTCGATCTAAAAATTTTGGTTCCCCCGAGAGCCATTTGACGCACAGCCAGGCATCCGTCGTGTTGTTTTTCTTTGGCTACAACGAGTCCTTTGAGGGACCGCGCGGCGTGAAGGCGTTCAAGAAAGACCTTGAACGTGTCGGACGAGAAACGCTCGACAGCGACTTCGGCAAAGGTAAACCACGCGTCGTTTTCGTTTCGCCGATCGCCTTTGAGGGATCGAGTGATCCGAACCTGAGTGGCGGCAAAGTTCAAAACGACAATCTAGCGATCTACACCGCGGCGATGGCGGAAGTTGCTAGCGATTTAGACGCTTGCTTCGTGGATCTGTTTACGCCGACGAGAGATTTGTTTGAGGCTTCGGATCGATCAGAGCCGTTCACGTTGAACGGGTTTCAATTGAATGACGCGGGGTATAAAGCACTCGCGCCCATCTTGGATCAATCGCTATTCGGTGATGAACTCGACCGAGACGTTCCGGACGGATTGCGCAAGGAAATTTGCGATAAGAACTTCCATTGGTTTCATCGATACCGCGCGGTCAACGGTTTTTCGATCTACGGCGACCGCGGCAAAGCGGGAAACGATGGGACTTACAACAACCGCGATGTGATGGAGCGGGAGCGAGCGATCTTGGATCAGATGACGCGAACACGCGACGAACGGGTCTGGGCAATCGCCGCCGGTCAATCGGTAGCGGAAGAGATTGATGACACGAAAACGCTTCCGTTCATCAACCCCAAGACAAATGTGGGCGTTCCCGGCGACAAGAATGCCGCGAACGGAAAACTGGGGTCCCTTGACTACTTACCCGCCGCGGAGCAGATCAAACTGTTTGATCTCGCAGACGGCTTTGAGATCCAGCTGATCGCATCCGAGGAACAGTTTCCCGAGTTAGCCAACCCAGTTGCCTTGAACTTCGACAGCAAAGGCCGTCTTTGGGTAGCGACGATGAAGTCGTACCCCCACTGGAAACCCAAGACGCCGATGAACGACAAGTTGTTGATCTTCGAAGATACCAACGGAGACCACGCGGCGGATGTTTGCAAGATCTTTGCAGAAGGACTACATCAACCAACAGGGTTTGAACTTGGACATGGCGGTGCATTCGTGTCCCGCCAACCGGACATCCTATTTTTTAAGGATACCGACGGTGACGACAAAGCTGATGTGATGACCCGTCGCTTGGTCGGATTCGACTCGGCAGATTCGCACCACGGAATCGCCGCGTTTGAGTGGGGCCCGGGAGGCAACCTTTACTTCGAAGAAGGAACGTTCAAATTTTCCGCACTTGAAACACCCTACGGACCTCGCCGGCTCGGTGAGGCGGGGATTTGGAAGTACAACCCGAGAACCGAAAGGCTTGACGTTCACTGCTCATTTGCGTTCGCAAACCCATGGGGCTATTGCTACGACCGCTGGGGGCAAGACTTTATCGGTGATGCTTCGCCCGGGAATTCGTATTGGGCGGCGCCGATCACCGGCAAGATCGAATATCCGGCGAAGCACCCGGGTGGCAGCCAGCATCGACGCGTCGCCGCGATGAGCGGGGGTGATCCAAAATACAAACATCCGACGTTCTACAAGAAGCGGATTCGTCCGCTCGCCGGATGTGCGATCGTCTCGAGTCGGCACTTTCCTGATTCGATGCAAGGAAACTTCTTGGTGACGAACGTCATTGGCGAACGCGCGATTCTGAATCACGAGATTCGTGCCGCTGAATCTGGTAGCGGTTACGTGGGTACCGAAGTGGAATCGCTGTTGTCTTGTCGCGACGGTAACTTCCGTCCCGTCGATGTTCAATTTGCGCCTGACGGTTCACTCTATATCGTCGATTGGCACAACGCTTTGATCGGTCACTTGCAGCACAACTTGCGAGACCCGAGTCGCGACCATTCTCATGGACGGATCTGGAGGGTGACTTATAAGAATCGTCCGCTGCTGGACCCACCGGTCATCGCCGGAGCTTCGATCGAGTCACTCCTGGAACTTTTGAAATCGCCGGAAGATCGTACGAGGTACCGCGTCCGTCGAGAACTCGCGGCGCGGCCTACCGACGAGGTTTTGCCGGCGATTGAACGATGGGTGACGTCACTTGATGAGAGTGACGAGAACGTCACGCATCAGCGGCTCGAAGCGCTTTGGATGTATCAAACGCATAATCGCGTGAACGTCGAACTCCTCGATCAGCTATCCGCTTCAGAAGATAGTCGCGTCAGAGCTGCCTGCATCCGATTGGTGTCTCATATGATCCACGCGATCGATGACGCGGATGAACGAATCGGCAAAGCCATCCATGATGAGAACGCGACGGTTCGGGTGGAAGCTGTTCGAGCGGCTAGTTTCTTAAAAGGCGACAGTGCGGTTGAGATGGTTCTGGGAGTCCTAGAGTACGAGATGGACGACTACCTTCAATACACACTTGACGAGACGATGCGTCAGTTGGAGTCGCAATGATGTTACGCGGAAGATTGCGAAACGGCCCGATGGCGATGCTATTCGCACTCGTTTTTTCGATTCCCGTTTCCTTTGCTGACGACAAGTCTCCGCCGAGAGTCTTCCTCGACAAGTCGCCCAGAATCGTCCAGTACCAGCTCAAGCGGCTCAGCGATGAACGTCTCTTGATGGTTGAACGAGAGACGTCGGATGCGAAATACATTCCGGTCTACGAAGCGATCGTCTCTCGCCCGGGCATGTCCGCAGATAAACGACAGGCGTCGCTGGAGGCGTTGACGGAACTGCGGTCAACCTCCGTTGCCGAAGAGATCCTCCAAGCGTTGAAGACGATCGATCGTCGATCTGTCGATCCGAATCGGCTGCAAGCACTGCTCACACGGCAGTTGCTGGCCCAACCGATCGGTGAACTGCAGAAACTCTCTGGTGCATTGGCGGACGTTGCCTCCGGAGGCGATGAGATGATCCGGCCCGTCGGGTTTGCGGCTTTGGTGAGCGTTGAAGAAGCCGAAAAGGCACAGACGCTGGCTCTCGAAGATTCGGCTCTCTGCGTGGCCTATTTGCACGGCGTCGCGCTGATCAAAAATGCAAACCGTCAAACAGAGTGCCGAGACTTTGTGGTCTCGCGACTCGAACGTTTTTGGCACGACGGGGATTCCGATGGGTTCGTCGCGGCGATCGACGCCATTTCACGAATTCCCGCCGAGCAGGCCGACACTGCAGAACGCCTCTTCGGTTACCTGGCGTCAGACGAACACCATGCCGAGGAACACTATGCCGACGAATACCGCGCGGAAATCTGCCGCGGACTGTTGCGACTTCCGAAGGAACTGTATCCGAAGGAATCACTGCTTTCGACGGCGGAATCGCTGACATCCCTCGCCGAGTCCACTGATGCGAAAGATCGAACGAGCGATGATTTTACCGATGTAATGCAGTTCGCTGAAAGCGTCTTTACCCGATTGGATTCGAAAGACGCAAAGCGTCTCCGGGATCGATTGCGTGAAGTGACGGTTCGTGTGATCAAGATCGCCACTGTTGAAGAGGAGATGAGATATGACGTCCCGTACTTTGCGGTGGAAGCGGGCCGCACGGTCCAAATCCTGCTTGAAAACCATGATTTGATGCCGCACAACTTGGTTGTCACGCGTCCCGACGCTCTCAAGGGCGTCGCGATGGCCGGGCTTGCGGCCGGCCCAAAAGGCTTTAAGGGGCTGCCCTATGTTCCGGACTCGCCGAATGTGCTTGCGGCCAGCGAGATGATTCAGCCGGATGAATCAACGCGGATCACGATCACAGTCCCATCGGAACCGGGCGAATATCCATACGTGTGCACCTTTCCACAGCACTGGTATCGGATGTACGGAGTCATGGTTGTTGTCGAAGACCTGGAGGCATGGAATCAGAATCCCACCGAGCCGGCCAACCCACTGGGAAGCAATCGCAGTTTCGTTCAGGCTTGGACTCTTGATGATTTCGAGGGATCTTTCGAACGCGGATTCGAAGGGAGATCGATGGAGATCGGCGAGAAGATTTTCAACGAGGCTTCTTGTGCAGGCTGCCACAAGGTACGTGGCGTTGGTGGGGCAGTCGGCCCCGAATTGACGGACGTCTACGCGCGGTGGAAAGGTGACCACACGGGTCTGCTTCGCGAAATCCTGGAACCGTCCTACAAGATCGATGAGAAGTATGCGATGAAAAGGATTCTCACCGTCGACGGGAACACTTATGCCGGGATCGTGATCGAAGAAAACGATGACGAAGTACGGTTAGTCGCCAGCCCCGATGACAAGGAGCCCATCGTGATCGCTCAAGACGACATCGAGGTAATGAAGCGAAACAGTACTTCAATGATGCCAAAGGCACTCATGGACCAGTTTACGAAAGAAGAGGTCGTCGAAATGATGGCCTACCTGCACTTCTTGGCGAACGAAAAGTAAGGTGAACGTCCTTAACAATCAATCTTTCAGCTGGGTGCATCTGAATCCCTATTTCACTGCGGCTCTATACTTTTCGATTTGCTCGTAGAGATGCCACTCATCGGGTTGGTCGATGACGCAAGCTTGCTCGATTTCGAGCGCCTGTTTTGGCTGGTTGAGTAAAAACAAGAGTTCGGCAAGCGTATCGCGATAAATGACGCTGTCGGGCACCAAGAAAACGGCACGCTCGGAGAGTTTCAGTGACTGCTCGAGCTCACGTTCGTACATCGCACCGGTCCAAGCCAAATTATTCAACACCATCGCATCGGTACCGAATACCTCAAGGTGTGCGAGCCCGCGTTGGAAGAGGCGATCGAAAGCCCCGTCTGCCAACTCGCCCATGCCAGCTTTGCGAACCTCGGGAAGCAAGCGTTCTCCGAAATCGATATCGAGTGGGTCGAACTGCTCGATATCCTTGATGATCTGTTTCGTCGATTCTTGATCATCAGTCTCGATTGCATACTCCAACATCGTTTTCCGAACCGTGAGCGGTATGGTCACAAAGATGCTGTCGTAAAGAAGTCGGTCATTTCGAAAGAGATCGAGCACTGCAAGATCGCTCCAACGGACTCGCTCAATGGGGTCAATTCCAAGGTCCTTGAGTGCGTCTGAATCCGATTCCATCAGCTGCTCGATGCATCCAACGTAACCGAAGGCTGTTTGAAAAAAGTCGGGCGCCTCATTGTTGCCGTAACTCGCGTCGATGACGACGTCACGATAAATCTCCGCCGCAAAACGTGGCTCTTCTACTTCGTCGAGATACTCTGCCAGATCTCGCCTAAACCGCGCCGACGGAGATGACGCCATCAGCGATAAAACGCGGCCGTGACGTGCTGCTTCGATTTCGTGGCCACTTCTGCGAGCGAGCAACCATCGACCGACCCTCGCCTTCGCAAACGACAACCCCTGATCAAGCGTGATGACTGATCTTGTCGCAGTGAACCGCCGAGCGTCTTCTTCAACTCCGGACCAGAACGCCGATGCTGATACGTTTTCGCCAAGCATCATGGCTTGTTCGGCAGATTGAATGAGCGCTTTTTGATTGCCAGACTCTGCCAGTAACCGTCTACCCCGCTGCGCTAGATCAAGCCGGCCGTTGGCCGAAAACATCTCCAGCATGGAGTCATTGAGGATGACGCGTTCGACCTGAGCCATACCTCGCGGCGTCTGACCCAATTGTGGGTTATGCGTAAGAAGCTCGAACAATCGATCCAGGTCAGCCTGCGGATCAATGCCGCTGGGCGTCTCGCCCTGAAAAAGCTGGAACGTCATTCGGAAGCACTCACGCGATCCGGCTCGCCGATGAATCATCTTGACGCGATCGTACACAACTTTGAACGTTGCACTGCTAACGTCCAGAGCTCTCGCACAGACGCCCATGATGTTGCCACGCTCCGGTGACTCTCTCGGACTGACGGCGACGTCCAGCAACCAATCCATGCGACGAATTCGATCAAGCTCTTCGATCGTTTTGACTCGCATCGTTTCGCCGTAACGACCAACGATGACGTCCCGGGCAGCGAGTCGATCGTAGATTTTTCGCGCGAGGTCCTGCCGGCCGATCTTATAGACGAGTCTCGCCAGCGAGTAGAGCCGGTTCACCCCATCTGCCATCTGTCCGGGTGGCAATTCCGATTGTGCGCGATAGGCCTCGTTGATCCACTCGTCCAAATCGAGCTCGATTCGGTGAGATGGAAAACCGAGCACGTCCATTCCTTCATCGATCCGTGACGATGCCCAGGCGACTTTACCCGCTTTCGCAGGGTCATTTTCGGCCAGAACTTTGATCGCTTCATCAACCATTGAGTTGATCGCTAGAGCTCGCCAACGAATCATCTGTGCAAATTCATCGGACGCCGATGCGGGCTTTGATTGGGACAGCCAACGCTTTGCAACAGCTTGAGCCTGAACGTCATCGTCACGAGTCGCCCCGATTAACATCCAAGCGTAGATCTCCGCAAGTTCGCTGGGCGTGTTAAGCTGTTTCGTTTGGCGAGTTGCGTCTTCGGTGACGAGATCCCACCTTCCCGCAAGCATCTGCGTGACGCGAATCGCTGCAGGATCTTTCGTTTTCGAGGCCGCAGCCAGCGCCCGCGGCAGGTCTCTCTCGCGCATCGCCAGCTGCGTGACGCAGAGCTGACGTGGTGTCTCATCTAGCGAAGCCAACGCGAGTTCGAGGGGACGCGCATATGCCAAATCAAGTCGTTTCGACAAGTCCACGGCCGCGATCACCATGGCGGGATCAGACGCAACAGACCACATCAACTCGAGCAAATCCACTTCGGAATTCTGCTCGACGGCCGAGGAGATGTAGATCGGATACCGCTGCATCAGAAGCCGAGACACACGATCGCGGAATTGATCGAAGTCGATCGTTCCGGCTGACTCCTCGACCGCAATCTTCACCGCATCAAAAGCACCCTGCTCCAGCACGAGCGCGATCGGATCGATACCGCTTGAAGATTCGTCCAAGGCTTCCGCGATCCCCGGAAGCCGACCGCTCCGCCACTGACGCAAGATCCACCCCGCCCGTTGTGCGACCTCGGGATCTCCGTTTCGTGCCGCGTCCTGAACGATTTGTCGAAACTGATCGCGCTGACGCCACATTTCAAGCGTCGCGCGTTGCCGGTCAGAGTAGGACGGCTGGGCGAGGTCTTCAGTGGTCAGATCTGCGACGGATTGACCTCGAGCGGCTGGAGCCAAAATCCAAGCGACCAGAGCGAGCAACCCCCCGGTGACGAGCCGTCTCGCCGATGGCAAAACGTGCCAGCCGAGTCTGCCTGCGATTCGATGAATCGATGTCTGTGTTATCATGTCCTAAGCATAGCAAATGCTGACAAAACCCACCCTCTCCGATCTTTTTCCCGCCCGCGGAGTCCCGCCATGCAAATTCACCGTAACTCAGCCTTGATCTGCGGCATTCTGGTGCCTTTGACCCTTGTGGGATTGGGGCTGTGTCGAGCCGGTGAAAATGAATCTGCGGATCTTGCGTGGTCTCAGTGGCGTGGCTCCAGTCAGAATGGCGTCGCGCCGGCGGGGAATTATCCAATGCGGTGGTCGGGCTCGTCCCAGATCTTGTGGAAGTCGGAACTTCCCGGAAACGGAGGCAGCACACCTGTGATTGCTGGCGGGATGGCATTCTTTACGGCAGGCGTCGAGAAGACCAATCAACTGATTGCCGTTCGTCTTGTCGACGGTCAAACCGAATGGAGTACAAAAGTTGGAGCGGATGCCGGCGGAAAACACCGCAAAGGTAGCGGGAGCAACCCATCGGCGGTCACCGATGGCAATCTGGTATTCGCCTATTTTCGCAGCGGTGATCTCGCTTGTGTTGATTTAACCGGCAAGACCCTTTGGTCCATCAATCTGCAAAAACGATTCGGCGCGGACACGTTGTGGTGGGACTTAGGAACCAGCCCGACGCTCATCGGCGACCTGGTCGTGGTTGCTGTCATGCAATCGGGCCCGAGCTATTTGGTCGCGTTCGAGAAAGCGACGGGAAAGGTCGCGTGGAAGACCGACCGCATCTTGGGTGCACCGGAGGAAGCCGCCCAAAGTTACGCGACGCCGATCGCGATCCCGGAAAAGAATTGGATTGCGGTCATGGGTGCCGATCACTTGACAGTTCATTCCGCCTCCGACGGACGTGAACTGGGGCGTGTCGG
>JBCCOI010000186.1:0-12156 GCA_039025515.1 Planctomycetota bacterium | reverse complement strand
GCGCAGCCGACGAGTGCCGTGATCACTAGTACGAACGGAATGGCGAATTGCATTGCCTCGCACTCCAAAGATTGCGAACAGGAAGGATTAGAGAATGAGCCGTGCGATGTTGATGTAAATCACGATGCCAAGGATATCAACAATCCCGGCCACGAAGGGATTGCTCATCATCGCCGGGTCGAGGCCTAGACGTTGGAACAGAAGCGGAAGGGCGGCGCCGAAGAAACAACCGACCACAATCACGGCCAGCAACGTCAGCGGAATGACAGTCGCGTCCGTTACGGAAGGAGCCATAAGCGCCGCGACGAAAAACCCAATCAGTGCCAGAAAACCGCCAAGGAGAAGCGACACGACAATTTCACGCCTGATTACTTGTCGCCAGTCGGTTAATTCGAGTTGCCCGCTGGTCAGGGCGGTGATGACCAAGGTCGCCGATTGGCTGCCAGAATTGCCGCCGGCGCTGATGATGAGCGGGATGAACGAAACGAGCCAGATGTAGTCGCTCAGTTCTTGGTGATAGTGTTCCAAGGCAAACGCCGTCAGCAGCGCGGCGAAGAACAAAATGATCAACCAAATCCCCCGTTTCCAGGACAGGTTGAGGAGGCCGATACGGAGGTAGTCCTCTTCGAGCGGGGCAACCGCGGCGATCCGCTGGGCGTCCTCAGTCAGTTCTTCACGAACGACGTCGATGACATCATCGTGCGTGATGATTCCCAGTAGCTGCCGTCTGGCATCGACCACGGGGATGGCGAGCAGATTAAATCGCTCGACCTTCTCCGCCACCGATTCTTGGTCTTCGTCCACCTCCGCGACAACCACGTCGGTCTCCATCATCTCGCCGAGAGTTCTCTCGGGATGACGGAGAGAAGAAACGAGCTGTCGTGTCGAGACGATTCCCCGAAGAATCTTGTCGTCATCCACGACGAAGAGGTAGTAGATCGTCTCCAAGTCACTCGCTTGGGACGCGAGCTCGTCGAGCGCCCTGCGGACGCCCAACGATTCGCTCAGCATCGCGACCTCTGACGTCATCAGCGAGCCCGCGGTTCCTTCGCTGTAGGATCGCAGACGCTGAATGTCGCGACGGTCTTCGGTTGGAAGAAGCGGAAGGATCGCCTGGACGCGTTCTGTCGGCAGTAGCTGAATCAGGTCGACACGATCGTCGGAGGGCACATTGTCGATTAGCGAAGCGACTTGGTCGGGATCTTGCGTAAGCAGCAATTCGACTTGCCGCTGTTCGTCAAAGTAACCGAAAATCTCCGCGCGGCGGTCCGGTGTTGCGTGCTGCAGAACTGCCCAAAGGTCGCCGTCGTCCAGGCCCTCCATGAACTCGGCCGTCCGCCCCGCGTTAAGAGTCACGCAGAACTCATCGAGCTCGGCCGTTTGATTTTCGGCCAGCATCTCGCGCAATTCTGGAAGGTAGAGCGTGTTGACCATCGGCGACAAACTTTCATCGTGAGCGGTCCGGGCGGCATACCAGGACTGTCATTCGATTCTCAAAAAGAAGGAGGCCCAGGGAGACGAACGTCTGTCAGTTGCTAACGCGTTCGCTGTATTCTCCGGTCCTCGTGTCAACCTTGATGATGTTGCCGATCTTAATGAACCCCGGAACGATAAACTCCGCGCCCGTTTCCACGGTTGCCGGTTTCGTCACGTTCGTCGCGGTGTCGCCCTTGGCACCGGGAGCACACTCCGTGATTTCAAGTTCCACCATCACCGGGGGCTCCACGATGATCGCATTTCCGTTGTAGAGCGTCATTGTGCAGATCATGCCATCCTTCAGGTACTTCCAGATATCGCCGGCCACCTTTTCGGCGACTTCGTACTGCTCGAACGTCTCCTGATGCATGAAAACGTAGTCGCTGCCTTGGCGGTAAAGGAACGAAACATCCGTCGTCTCCACGTCCGCTGATTCCAACGAGTCGCCGCCCTTGTACGTTCGATCGAGCGTCGTCCCGCGGACCAAATTTTTCAGCTTGCACTTGTAGAGCGCATTCCCTTTGCCCGGTTTGACGAATTGCATGTCCGTCATCAAATAAGGCTCGCCATCGATTTGGACCTTTATTCCTTTACGAAAGTCGCTGGTGTTGTAAGTTGCCATTCGTCGGGTGCACTCCGTGGAACAGTCTGTCGGGAGATGGATAAAATGTGGCGGGGTAAACGAGGCCAAGCTGCGGTGAAGCATCGCCCGGCCGTGGTGGGGGTTCCGAAGCTCCGATCGTCTCCCGGGCATTTCGTGACCCTCGGTCGGCGGAGAGTTTACCGAGCAACGAACGATTTGTCCCGACCGGGTCCGTCGTCTCATGCGTGGCCTACGCCTCTCGCCAGTTCTCTCCCTTCGTAGCTTCGAAAGACCGGACTAACAGCCCATCATGACGACGGTTCTGCAACCAGCTGAAACGAATCAAAGCCCCTGCGAATCGCATACGGTCGGATGGAAGGAGGCGATGAAACGCGCGATTCGGTCGCAAGCTGAATTGCGTCGGGAGCTCGGTATTCCGGCCGACCCGGACGCATCCGCTGCGGAGCAGTTTCCGACGTTCGTTCCACGGGAAATGCTCTCGCGCATCCGTCGGGGTGATCCGAACGACCCGATTTTGCGCCAGCTTCTAGCAACTCGTGAAGAACTGACGGAATCGCCCGACTTTGTCAGTGATCCCGTTGGTGACTTGGAAGCTTCCGTCGGCGGCGGGCTGATTCACAAATACAGCGGGCGGGCCTTGCTCATCACGCATGGCGCGTGCGCGGTGCATTGCCGATATTGTTTTCGCCGCGAGTTTCCGTACACGAGCGTCGCATCGGTGAGCGAAAAATGGAAAACCGCGCTCCAGCACCTTCGTGACGATGAGTCGATCCATGAAGTCTTGCTAAGCGGCGGTGATCCATTAACGCTTGCCGATCAGACGTTCGAACACTTGCTGGATCAGATCGAATCGATCTCGCACATCCGACGCCTGAGGCTACACAGCCGGTTGCCGATCGCGATTCCGCAGCGGCTCACCGATCGCTTGGTCGACAGACTTAGCTCGCTAAGGCCCATTTGTTGGTTTGTGATTCATTGCAACCACGCGGCAGAGATCGACGACGCCGTTGCCGCCGGGATTTCAAAACTTCGCCGTGCCGGAATTCCGGTGCTCAACCAATCCGTTTTGCTTGCGGGTGTCAACGACGATGTGGATGCATTGGCCGAGCTTTCCGAGGCTTTAATCGACCTTGGAGTTCAACCGTATTATCTCCATCAACTCGATCAAGTCAGCGGTGCATCGCACTTTAGGGTCGAACCGGAAGTCGGAAGGTCAATCGTCAACGAATTGCGATCGCGGCTTCCCGGCTACGCCGTTCCGACGTATGTCGTGGAAACGGCTGGCGAGAAAAGCAAGACACCGATGCTGTAGGTGGAACGCGACAAGGATCATGATCGGTCGGAATTCTGCTTTCGCAGTGAACCCATCTCGCCCCCTCCAAAGCCCGGACGGACACGCTTCATGTTCATCCGCAGATTCAAGAATTCCACGATCAGCGAAAAAACCATGGCGAAGTAAACGTATCCCTTGCTGATCGGTGTGCCGACCGCCTCGCTCAGCAAAACGACGGAGATCACAATCAGAAACGACAACGCAAGCATCTTGACCGTCGGATGGTCTTGCACGAACTCGCTGATTTGATTTGCAAACACGATCATCACGCCGACGCTGATGACGACGGCGGCAACCATTACCGGAATGTGTTTCGCCATGCCGACGGCCGTGATGACGGAGTCGAGTGAAAAGATGACGTCCATCAAGGCGATTCGTATCAGGACGCCCGATACCGTGATCCCTTTGCGGTTCGCATCTGTGACGGGCGTGATCCCATCGTTGGATCCTCCCGTGTCACCCGGCACGTTGCCGATCTCGGCTTCTTCCTCGGTGCCTTCGATCTTGTGATGGATCTCGCGGACGGCAGTCCAGAGCAGAAAAAGTCCTCCGCCGAGCAAGATCAGGTCCTTTCCGCTCACCTCGTCCATCTCTTCGTGCTCGGCAAAGTAATCGACCAACGATTCGGTCGGCATCCAATCACTGAGGTGAAAGAGCGGGCCGACAAGCTGCATGAGATAGCCGATTCCAAACAGCAAGGCGATTCGCATCACCATGGCCAGGGCCAATCCGAATCTTCTTGCAAACGGTCGCTTCTCCTCAGGCAACCGGCCGGTAACGATCGCGATGAAAACGATGTTGTCGATGCCGAGAACGATTTCCATCAGCGTTAGAGTCAGTAGCGCGAGCGCCGCGTCTCCACTCCAAAGCGAGCCTACTTCTGCGATCATTCGTTGTCCTTCGATAAGCCGGCGAGCCTCAATTTGAGTCGGCATAATAGGCGGACTCGCAAACGCATG
The DNA here is from genome assembly GCA_039025515.1 of Planctomycetota bacterium. GTDB lineage: Bacteria > Planctomycetota > Planctomycetia > Pirellulales > Pirellulaceae > Stieleria. Next base: position 7,784 of record JBCCOI010000186.1, on the reverse strand, counting down.
CCAAGGGATTCCGACTCGTATTCGGTCGACCCCCAATTCATCTTGGCAGCACGATGCCTCCTTTCGTAGTCTCCGGCGACATACAAATCGAGCGGGAGGAGCCGAGAACGATGAACGGGTGGTTCGACTTTCAAATGATCGATTTGAGCATGGTGCTCAGCGGAGCATCTTGCCTTTGCACCTCCTATTTTTGGTTCGTCAAAAACCGTCGAGAGCGTCCAAACCTCGAGTTCCACCAGCTCGGGAATTTCACCGTCAGCACACGTGATAGCCTCGGCAATCCCGGCTACAAACGGGTTTGGTTTCAGCAGTTTCGTCCCGGCAGCGTGCTGATCGTCAATCAAAGTTCGCGTCAAAACTCCGTCGTGATTTTCGACTGTTTTCTGAGCACGCCCGAAGGCGAGATCGCGGGCGATTGGGGATACGTCGACGATGACGAACCGCCGTGGAATGTCGGCCCCGAGACATCGATTGCTTTCTATCCCTGCTGCGCGTTCGATGTTCCCGAGGACTTTGAACTTCCCGAAAACCCGAGTTTTCGCATCGAGTTCATCACGGCAGCCGGGCACAGGTTCAGTCGCACGTTTCAAAAGTACGCGCCGATCCGCAGTCAAGTTGCTCAAAAACGCGCCCGGGGCAAACAATCGCTCAACCGTGCCGCGTGAATCCGCACCAAGCAATGTTTCAGTGGCTATGCGATCAGCGCATTTTGAACGACCCCGTGAACATCGGTGAGTCGGTATTGCCGCCCCTGATGTCGATAAGTGAGTCGTTCATGGTCGAGCCCCATCAGGTGTAGTAACGTCGCGTTGAAGTCATGGACGTGAACGGGATTCTCAACGATGTTGTAGCCCCATTCGTCAGTCTGTCCGTAAACAAAACCTGGTTTCGTCCCGCCGCCGGCCATCCAAAGCGTGAAGGCATCGCGATGGTGATCGCGTCCCGGTACGGTCTTCTTGCCAAGCCCGTTGTTGCCCTGTGCCATCGGCGTGCGTCCGAATTCGGCGGACCAGACGACGAGTGTCTCATCGAGTAGCCCGCGTTGACGGAGATCTCGAATCAGTGCCGCGATGGGCTGATCCACCTGGCCGCATTTTTTGGGCAGCGAGTTCTTTAATCCCGAATGATGATCCCAACCTTGATCAAAGAGCTGAACAAAGCGTACGCCGCGTTCGACGAGGCGACGGGCCAGGAGGCAGTTGTTCGCGAAGCTGGGCTTTCCCGCTCCTTCCCCACCGTCACGAAGCGTTGTTCCGTACATCTCGTGAATGGCTTTGGGTTCCGCATCGATATTCATCAACTCCGGCACCGAAGTCTGCATCCGATAGGCCATTTCGTACTGATCAATTCGAGTGCGGATCTCGGGGTCGTTGACATCGTGAAACGTCTCTTCGTTGATCGCGTTGATTCCATTGATGATGTCGCGTCTTGATTCGTCGCGTACGCCACTCGGGTTGGATAGATACAAGACCGGATCACCCTTTGAACGGAACTCAACGCCTTGATAGACGGTGGGCAGGAAGCCGCTTCCCCACGCGGAGTTTCCGGCACCCAAGACGTTGCCCGTGATCAAAACAACAAAACCCGGTAGATCCTGATTCTCCGTTCCCAACCCGTACGTGATCCAAGACCCCAGCGACGGCCGCCCAAAGCGTCCAAAGCCAGAAAGCAAGAAAAGCTGTGCCGGGCCATGATTGAACTCTTCGGTGTGCAGCGATCGGACCATGCAGAGTTCGTCGGCAACACTTTGTAGATTGGGCAGCAAGCCGGAAATCTCGATGCCGGACTGCCCGCATTTGCGAAATGTCCAATCACTCGGAGTTCCAAGAAGCGTCGGTTGCGAACGAAGGAATGCGAACTTCTTCCCCTCGTACATCGAATCGGGACAAAGCTCGCCGTTGTGTTTCGCGAGTGCCGGCTTCGGATCGTAGAGATCCAAGTGCGACGGCGAACCGACCATGTGCAGGTGAATGATTCGTTTCGCTTTCGGCGCAAAATGGGATGCCTTCGCCGCGAGCGGATTGATCCCGGTTCTCGGGCCCGCAACGCCCTTCTTTCCCAACATGGATTGGAGCGCGAGTGCACCAACACCAAAGCCAGTTCGCTGGAACAACTGTCGACGTGACGTGGGAACGGCGAAAGGCATGTCTAAACTTCATTCTAAGGTTGAAAGCTAGTTGACAGTAATGGTGGCATCTAGATTGAGCAAAACGCTTGCGACGCTAAACCAAGCGGCGAGCTCTTCGGGTGAAGCTTTTGAATCAAGATAGGGATTTGCGAGTAAGCCGACGCGTTGGCGAACCAACTGCGGGGCTTCGTTCAGACGGTCGGCTTCACGGTAGAAAAGATCGACCAGAACACGATTGATCTTTGGTGTCGACTCCCGAGCCGTCGCAAGTTCATACCCAAATGCGGCAATCGACTCCGGATCATTCGACGAACATTCGCGTCGCATTCGCGCTGCCAAGCCCATAGCTGCTTCGGCGTACGCTTTGTCATTCAGTAGGACGAGGGCTTGCAGTGGCGTGTTGGTCCGTGGACGTTTCACCGTACAGGATGCCCGGTCCGGCGCGTCGAACGTGACGAAGCTCGGGTACGGAGCGCTGCGTTTCCAAACGACATAGATTCCTCGACGAAATCTGTCGCGTGAGACGGCTTCGATCCACTTCGGTTGGCCCCGCCCCACTGCTTTCCAAATCCCGTCCGGCTGATAAGGCATGATCGGCGGACCCATTGAATCGTCGCTCAACAATCCTGCGACGGACAACGCGTTGTCACGGATCATCTCCGCAGACATTCGAAAACGAGGGCCACGTCCCAGCAGTCGGTTTTCGGGATCCAGCTCCAAAAGCCGATCGCTTACCGCCGAGTGTTGCCGAAAGGTTTCCGACATCACGATCGACTTAATCAGCCTTTTGGCGGACCAGTTACCCGATTGAAATTCGATCGCCAACCAATCCAGCAGTTCCGGGTGTGTCGGCGCTTCGGATTGCGTGCCAAAGTCTTCGGGTGTCGCCACGATCCCACGGCCGAAAATCTGCATCCAGAATCGATTGACGGTGACGCGAGCAAGTAGTGGGTTCGCTTCATCCGTGATCCATCGTGCAAGCCCCAGTCGATTGTTCGGCAACTCCGGGTCCATCGGATGCAGCGAAGCGGGAGTCCCCGGAGAGACGGTTTCTCCTTTCGCAAGATAGTCGCCTCGCATCATCACGAAGGTTTCTCGCGGTTGTTCCATCTCGACCATCACCAACGTCGTGTTCGGGCGAATCTGGTTGATGCGTTTATTCAGCTTCGCGATCTCTCCTTCAACCTTCGCGAGTTTCGGATTTGATTCGACGTAGGCCTTCCTCAATTCGTTGAGTTCGTCATCGGTCAGGGACTGCTCTCTCAACAGTAAGTCGATCGTTCGATCGTCAAGAAACTGTGCAGCCTGCGGTCCGAGTCGAAGCGAGATCTTTGGGCGACCGATGACGCGCCCGTTGCCATAATGTTGGTCAAGCGATGCGACAAGCGTCTCGCCATCGGCAACCACCAACGGGGAAACCAACTGAAACTCCGCCCAATGAGCGGACGTGAATTTTGGTGCAATCGCCCAAGCGGACTTAGAATCCCCGTCGATCGCGCCGGACACGTCGTACTTCGCTTGCGAAAAGGATGCTGTCGGCTTAGTCAGCGCGAGCGTTTGCTTTTTTGCCTTGTCGTTTGCAGTGACTCTACGCGTACTGAGCTCAAACTCATGGAGTACGAAGTTCGTTCGCGTCTTGTCACCCAGTCCTGGGCCCCTGCCTGGCAATGAGTCGTCTTGCAAAGCATCCAAACGGACCGCGAGAACCGCCATCCCCGCTGGCACTTCAAAATCAGAAAGCTCAAATTCGTAGAGGACGGATCGACCGGGTGATCCGGAGAAAAGCACGGAGTTGTCAGACAAAACCTCGAACGGTCCGGTGGTCCGTTTCGACGGAAGTGGCTTCGGCGTGATCCATGAAGGCCGCTCGCTAGCAAGTGCCAAGGTAGTTGTGTCCCGCCAGGAGTCAAATCCGCCGCCGGACTCAAGCGAAATCCTTTCTTTCCGGAGCTGTCGCAGTCGCTCTTGAAGTGCAAGCTTTTCGGATGTCTTCGCATCATCGAGCGGGAGGTCCATCGTGGGACCGACGAAGTCATACTGCACTCCCGCATCTTTCTCGACTTCAAGCGGCGTGTTGTTGAAGAATGCGAACAGTCGATAGTAGTCTTCTTGCGAAAACGGATCGTACTTATGGTCATGGCACTGCGCACATTCGATCGTCGATCCGAGGAACACCGTGCCGGTCGTGTTGACTCGGTCAAAAACTTGGTTGACGCGATTGGCTTCCGGGTGAACGCCGGCTTCGACGTTGCAGGTGGGCGTTCGGTGGAAGCCGGTGGCGATGCGGGTTCGCTCGTCGGCGTCGGGCAGTAAGTCTCCCGCGATCTGTTCGATGACAAATCGGTCAAATGGCATGTCGTCGTTGAAGGCATCGATGACCCAATCGCGATAGGCCCATGCGTCTCTCAGTTGATCCGCCTGAAATCCGTTCGAGTCTGCGTAGCGTGCCAAGTCCAACCAGTGTCGCGCCCAATGCTGACCGAACGTGTGGCTGCTGAGCAGCTCGTCGACCAATGCTTCGTAGGTTTCGTTCGAAAAGTCGTTTCGCAGCCTGAGGACTTGCTCTCTCGACGCAGGCAATCCGGTTAAAGCAAGCGAAACCCGCCGCGCCAGCACGTCGGGAGGCGCTTGCTCCGCAAGATCAAGACCCTCGGATTTCAGTCGAGCGGAGATGAATGCATCAATCGGTTGCACTGCCGTTGTGTGTGCATGCCTTTCCGAGTCGACCATCGCCGGCGCGATTCGCTTCGGAGCAACATAGGCCCAATGCTCGGTGGCACTCCACTCTCGTGGCAGCGATGCGCCTTCCGCGATCCAACGCCGAATGATGTCGATCTCTGCAGCCTTAAGCGGTTCGGCATCCAACGGCATCAGTTCTCCGCATGACTCGTCTGAGACTCGAAGCAGCAAGAACGACTGATCGGGTTTTCCGGCAACGATCAGAGGCTCACCGCTGTCGGCTTCACCGAGGATGCGAGCGGCGCGGTCTAGCCTGAGCCCTGATTCTTCGTTGCGTCCCGCGTGACAGCGAAAGCAGTGCTTGCGAAGTAGCGGCTCCACATCCGTTTCAAATGAAACGTCCGCAAAAAGCAAGTCGGTCGGCGTGCTGATAGCGATCGCGATTAAAACGAAGCGGAGTAGTTTGGGCTTCATGAAAACCATCTTGTTAATAGTCTTGTCCCGAATCACTCGCCTTGCACGACTCAACCCATTTCATCGCCGCGTCGGACATCTGTCGGACACGTTCGGGTTTCGATTGGGCCAAATCCTCTGTCTCGCCGACATCCGACACTAAATGATAGAGTTCCCATGGCGATTTTTTGTTTTGACGAATGAGTTTGTAACCGTCTTGATGCCAAGCAACCTGCTCTTTTGATTGAAATCCGATTGGACTCGTTCGTTTAAGTGCTGGATTCTTGATCACGGGAAAAAGCGACGTCCCATCGAGTGGATGGTCAGCAGGATAACGCTCTCCCAATACATCCAGCACGGTCGGCAGGTAGTCACTGGTGACCGCAGCAGACTCCGTTTCCATGCCCTGACCGATTTGAGCCGGCCACTCAAGTATTGCCGGGACACGGACGCCCCCTTCGTAGAGCGATCGTTTTCGTCCTCTCAAGTTCCTCGCCGATCCTGGTGCCTTACCGGCCTTTCCCTCCGGCCCGTTGTCGCTGCAAAACCAAAGCATGGTATTGTCGGCGACGCCGAGTTCCCGCAGCTTCGCACGCAGTCTTCCGACTTGCTCATCGAGAGCGGTCACACATCCGAAGTAGTTTCGCTCATAAACGCTCCGGTCGGCGTACGCCCGCCGATGCTTGTCACCGGCAACAACGGGAAGGTGTGGTGAGTGAAACCAAATCGCCGCAAAGAAGGGACGCTTGTTGTTGACCGAGTCTTCGATGAAAGGAATCGCGCGATCCATAATGACCCGAGAGTCGTCACCCGAGAGGTTCTCGGTTTCTTCGGTTCCGTCATGATTCCAGTAGCGAGTTCCGTATTGAACGCCGGTGGACGGATCGGTCAAGGCATCCCACGCCGTCTTTCCGGCGCCCTTCGGTTTCAACATTGGATCGTAGGTCGGAACCTTGGACTCCGTGACAAAACTGTCGGTGTAGCCGTGCTTCGACGGAGGCGAAAAGTCTTGAACTCCCTTGGGTCCGCCACGGTTCGCATCCTTGACGGTCTTGGTCAACGTTCCCAAGTGCCATTTGCCGAAATGTCCGGTGCGATAGCCGAGCGGTTGAAGGATCTCCGGAAGCGAGAGTTCCTCGTCTTTGAGGTGACCGACATTTGCGAAGTAGATTCCATACCGGTACGGGTGTCGTCCGGTCAGACAACTGCCACGCGTCGGGCTGCAAACGGGAGCCGCTGCATAAAATCGATTGAACTTGAGCCCACTGTCCGCCATTTTGTTCAGGTGTGGCGTCTGAATCGGGGATTGTTTGTTGAAGCACTTGAGATCCCCGTACCCCAGGTCATCGCACATGACCAGAATCACGTTTGGGCGATCGGCAAACCCGCGTTGCAGGAGGGCTTGCGCAACACAGAAAAGACCAAGAAGGGCGCAAATTCGTTTCATGGCGGGACCGATATCAGAGGAAGGCGTCCATTATGGTAACCGGTAACGCCAATTCATGTCGCCGTAGACCGCCTTAGGAATGGTCGATCAATGATTGTCGACGACTGGCTCCGTCCGATCGATTTTGACACGTTTCCACCGGAGGGAGCCGATGGGCGACTTTCAAAAACACGCCAGTGATTGATGGGCCGTTCCGTAGCGCCCAACGCCTTCGAAAAACGTCGCTTTCAAAAACAGTTGAGCTCCCTTCATGACCACGCCCATCAATCTTGCAGACAAGCTGAGCCAAATCACGACTCACTGGGATCCGCGTGTCGTTGCCGACTACAACGACAACGAGGTGATGGTCGTAAAATTTCAGGGCGAGTTTCCGTTTCACCTTCATGAAAACACGGATGATTTCTTTCTGGTTTTGAAGGGTGAGATGATGATGGATGTGGAGGGCGTCTCGCACTCGGTTTCAGCTGGCGAGATCTTCGTCGTCCCAAGAGGAGTGATGCACAGACCGCGTGCTGAGCGGGAGTGTGAAGTGCTGCTGATCGAGCCAAAGGGTGTTCCGAATACCGGCGACCCCGCGACTGCAGCAGCCAAGCGGAGACTGTAGTCCGACCGACACTTGGTCTTCCCCAACGTTGGCATCGCCAACTTCAGTGCTTCGTGAGCGTTAAACCTCAGGAGTAAGGAACGGGCGATCAATGATTGTCGCGGATCGGCTCCGTCCGATCGATTTTGATACGTTTCCATCGGGCGGAGCCAATGGGCGACTTTCAAAAAACACGCCAGTTAATGATGGGCCGTTCCTAACCCGGATGGTACTGCCCGCGTTCGTTCGTAAAAAGCGGGGCTAGTAGCGCTTAGCGGCTCGGAAAAACTTTGGGTGTTTGTTGGCCAACTGTCTCCATTTCGACCTGATTGAGCGGACGTTTATTGGCGTCCCTTGAAATATCAAATCTGTCCGAGATTCATTCAATGAAACGCAACCTGTTCGTCGTCGTGGGTGGAGTAGTTTGCGCTGTTGCGGCTCTCATTTTTGTTGCAAACTTCCCTCCACTCGCATCCGATCGTGGCGCCTACACG
>JBCCOI010000185.1:0-12174 GCA_039025515.1 Planctomycetota bacterium | reverse complement strand
AGATTGCGGCTTCAAGTCGCCGCCAGTTCGCCCCATCACGGCAACAACAATGTCGCAGAATAAAACGGCAAAGCTACGACGTCGAAGAGAAAGACGGTCACGGAGTTTGCGTGATCAACAACAACCGGATTCGGACCGAATTCTTTTCGAACAAGCGGTCAACTGGCAGCAGAACGGGAAGCTCGACCGAGCGAAGGAAGCGTACGTTGAGTTGCTCTCGAAGAGCCCAGGTCACGCCAGAGCCTGGCACATGTTGGGGATGACGCTCTACGCGGCAAACGAAAACGCGAGCGCGAAGGACTGTTTGGGCAAGACGATCGAAATAGAAGGATTACGAGCGGAAGTTGCCGAACATCTGTCGCTCATCGAGCATGCATTGGGACAGTCGGATGACGCAATCAAGCTTCTAGTCGACGTCCTCGCGGAGAACCCTCAGAATCGGGGCGCGCGGAACAACCTAGGCGTCATCCTGTTGGAAACGGGGATGTTTGGGGAAGCTGAAGTGCAGTTTCAAATGGTGTTACGTGAACATCCAGAAGATCAGAATGCGGCCATGAATTTGGCCAACTGTCTTGTACGTCAGAACCGCCTTCACGACGCCGAGGGCCTGTATCGCAACCTCTTGTCCGACGCCCCGAACAACCTTGATGTACTCGGAAATCTAGGCGAGTGTTTGCGTCGTCAATGCAAGTGGGATGCAGCCCTCGAAGTGCTTCAGAAAGTCGTCGATGCCCGCTCGGATGACTATGTCACTCGGTTAACGCTGGCCAGAACGTATGTCTGCCGCGGGGATTTAGCGACAGCGCGAGCACAGTTTGAACAACTTGTTGAAGACTATCCGAATCGATCGAAGCCTCGCCACTACTTGGGCACGACGCTCGTTGATCTGAAGGAGTTTGACGAAGCCGAACGGGAGATTCGACGTGCAATTGAAATCGACCCCGCTGATTCACACGCGTTGTGTTCGCTCGGTTTTCTTCTCATCGAAACCGACCGGAGGCGCGAGGCACTTGAATGTTTCGAACGCGCCGTACGTCAGAACCCAAAGATGCACGAAGCGCACGGGTGCATGCTTTATCTCATGAGCGGTGACCCCGACCTGACGGCGGAAGAAGTGTTCGAAGAACACGTGCGATGGGGCAAGCTTCATGGACAAGTGCCGGTGATCACCGCCCACGATAACGACAGGTCGCCCAACAGACGCCTAAGGATTGGCTATGTTTCGGCGGACTTGCGTCGACACGCCGTCGCGGCCTTCTTTGAGCCTCTCTTACGACTGCGTGACGAAGAAGGATTTGAAACCTACTGCTACTACGAGCACGCGATCGAGGACGATGTCACTCAACAACTGAAGGGTTTATCGGATCATTGGCGATCGACACACGGTTTTTCGGACGAACAGGTTCTGAAGCAAATTCGCCTGGACAACATTGATATTCTGATCGATCTCTCTGGTCACACGTCTGGAAACCGCTTGAAAATGTTCGCCCGTCGACCGGCTCCCTTGCAAATCTCTTGGCTCGGGTATCCGAACACGACGGGCCTGGACACCATTGATTACTGTCTCACCTGCGACGTACAGAATCCGGTTGGGGAACCGCCCTTGCACACAGAGCAACTGATCCGCATTCCCGGTGGATCGTTCTGCTTCCATGCTCCATCAAACGCACCTCCGTTGTCTTCGTTGCCTGCCTTGCAGCGTAACCAAATCACGATCGGATCGTTGCACCGCCCGTTCAAGGTGTCGTCCAAGACGCATGATCTCTGGGCCGCGGCGATGCATGCCTGTTCCGACGCGAGGCTACTGCTCTTCAACACCCGATTCAATGATTCGCTGAAAGCCGAGCATCGAAAGGCCTTGATCCAACGCGGAGTTGCATCCGATCGGATTGAGATTCGAAATGCGACCGAAGCAGAATCCTATTTGGAGATCTATAGCGAAATTGATATCGGTCTGGACGCCACACCTTGGGCCGGAGGAACAACGACGATGGAGGCGCTTTGGATGGGTGTCCCGGTAGTGGCCTATTACGGAAACAATCGTCCCTCGCGGGGAACGGCCGGAATCGTCCATCATCTCGGTCACCCGGAATGGATCGCGCGGTCGGAACGCGAGTACGGTCAGTTAGTGTCATCGCTTGCCACCGATATTCCGAAGCTCTCACACATTCGCGGGAGCCTGCGAGAGGAAACCCTGCGAACGATTGCCGACGAGCAACGTTTTGTCACAGAATTAGAGTCTTCGTATCGCGAGATCTGGCGACGGTGGTGCGAGAAACAACCGCCGATCACATTTTCGTCCGCAGCGTACTCGGTTGAGCAAGCTACGACCACGATTTAGTCGGTCGACCTTTTTTCCGCTATCATCATGGCTTCCTGATTGTCACGTGGAAGTCTCATCAAAGCGGATTCAAAGCAGCCCACACAATGCGCTATTGCATCAACTTCAGCCCGACTGAAAGGGCCGTCACACGGTCTTTATCCGTACTGTTCTTCTTGCTAGGAGTCATACTCGGCTCTTCAAGCATGTCCAAGACGCAGGCAGAGGACGTTGAGTATCTCCGCCCACCGGCAGAGTTTTCCACGTTCCGCATTGGTCCGTTGACCGAAGAAGCGGGCCGCTTCCCGGCGAAGAAGTTGGTTGTCATCCAGTGGCAGCGTCTGAAGGCCGCCGAGAAAACGGGGCGGTTAGCCGGCCAGACAAAGAATGGTCGGATCTCGATCATGGGGTTTGGAACGATAAGCGGCGATTCCGGTACGGAGAAACTGCAAGACTTCTTCGCTCTCGGCAGTGGACTCAACAACATCGCCATTTGGATCGAGGCTCCAGCATACGGAAAGAAACGTTTCCTCTTATCCAATGTCTCCAGTCGCGGAGATGCGGGCGTCTTGCCAAGGTCACGTCCGATGAGTCAGGCCGAGCAAGCGGAGTACCGCGAACACATCCGAATCAACTCACCGCCCCCTAATCTGCCGCCGAGACATCGTAGCGTTTCTTCGTCGTCAATGTTGCGTCCCGGCATGCTGATTCAAGCGGCACACATGGGAGAATGGGGCGATGCGGAAGTCCTCGCCATTGATCCAAGCGCAGGTGTCACCGTCCGCCTGATCGATCACCAAGATAAGCTGGTGATGTTACAGCCCAAACAGTGGCTGGCCGTTCCATCGGGAAAGATTGAAAGCTTGCCTGGTGGGCCGACTGTTCAGGTGCTCCCGGGGACGACGGCTGCTATTCCTGATCAAGCCAAAGTTCTGTCGACGGTTCAAAATTCAGTGCACGGCATGCCCGTCAAGTTTGCCTACATGCAGAAGCTTCATGACGGGTTCCTCATCGACCGCCGGGGTACGAAGGCACGCGTTCGCTATTCGTTCGCATCCCGCCAACACGAAAAGGATGTTGAAGCTTTTACGGTCATCGTGGAGAAAGGAATCATCGATCAGCTCGGGCGTCCCGGCTTCGACACCGCAATGGCAAAGAACCTGGACGTACACAACTCGAAAGCTGCTTCGTTGGGGATGCGAGACTATCCGATGCGTGGTGTGATCCCGAGGACGCATGAACGCGTTCCGGAAAATGTGACCATCCCCTCTCAAACAGCGCTTCAGGCCTGGTGGGGCAGTAAGTTCTATGACGTAAAATCGCTTGCCGACTCGCCCGTGGGCCCCATCCCGGTACGTTGGGCTGACTGGTCGGAATCCTGGGACTGCCGCATCCTTCGAGAACAGTTGATCATCGCAAAGAGTGATCTCCGAAGAATCCAAAAAGCAAGAGGCGACCGAAGGTTGGCTGGTTCGAACGCTTCCCAGGATGCATCTTCCAAGATGCGATTTTGGACAGACACAACGGGAAAATTTCGTGTCAAAGCGGAATTTGTTTGCCTGGAAAATGGAAACGTCACCCTACTCAGCGACCAAGGGAAGACGATCCGAGTTCCGCTCGACCGGCTGAGCAAAACAGATCAAGCGTCTGCGCAAGAGTTGCAGAATGAAGAACAGAATCCATTTCAAGTGATCGACTGAAATCGTCGATAACGAGACATCTTGCCCATGATCGCACCTTCATCCTTCAACAATCAAGTTCTCGGTCGACTCCTTGAAACGCACTGCAAGGTGCTGGAGGGTCAAGACGGGTTTTGGCATGTCGAATTCGGCGAGAGATCGCTAACCGTCATCACCGATGAGATGCATGACCGGATGCGAATCATCACCCCCGTGCTCGAAGCAAGCGAAGTCGACCATGAACTCGCCTTGGTTCTCTTGAAATCAAATTTCGATCGGGCTCTCGACGCTCGCTATGCGTTGACGGAAGACTATCTTTGGTCAGCCTTTATTCACCCCCTCTCGCCGCTCGACGAAGCCCAATTGGTTTCGGCACTTCGTCAAGTCACGTCGCTAGCTGAGAACTTTGGGACCACGTTTTCGAGCGGTGAGCTGACATTCGGGGGAAACTGACGCGATCATTCAATCTTCCGATGGAACACCTAGAACCCGCTTAGGGTTCAAACAACACCACCGGTCGATGTCGTGCTCATTCGCGATTCTCTGTTGGCTGAGCAACTGCATCATGGAATCAAGTGTTGTCGCCGAGCCTGCAAAGTGTTTTCTGTCCTCCGACCAAGCGGATCGGTCTTCGTCGACGATAACCGTTTGTCCCCCAAGCAGGTACCGACCTGCGGGAAGCCCAGCGGCCTGCATCGAATCACTGACAATCACGAGGTTAGAATTCGGGATCAGTTCAATGTATTCGCGTAGCGCAAACCAAGGAATATGGTGCCCATCGGCGATCAACGAAATCGTTAGCCGATCGGCTCGTGATAACACACGCGAGATGACGTTGTCGTGGCGCGGGAGCAGCGAAGGACAGCCGTTGCCGAGATGTGTGAACATCGTCAAGCCGGCTTCGATTGCGCGGTCCAAATCACTGAATTCGGCTTCCGTGTGTCCCGCTGAAACAACAACGCCGGCATCACAAAGCCGCCGTACTGCCATGTCTTTTGGGTCCCGCTCAGGCGCAAGCGTCCACAATCGCACCATTCCGTCGCCCGCCGCCAGGATCTGATCGATCTTTCCCTTGTCTGCGTCGCACGTCCACCGAACCGGATGAGCTCCGACGTAGCCCGCCTTCTCACTGATGAAGGGCCCTTCTACGTGAATGCCGGCAACGCAGCGTACGGCTACTTCGCTTCGACGGTACCAATCGCGAATCCGCGCGACTCGCCGACTCATCGCCGAAACGTCGTCGGTGATCACGGTCGGGAGCAGGCCCTCACAGCCGGAACTGATCCATTGGCGGGCAACGACATCGGCTTTCGCGAAGCTCCAATCGTCCGAGTTAAAGTCTAGTCCGTTGCTCCCATTGACCTGCAAATCGAACCAACGGCGAGTCTCAGAGTTGGTCATCTTCGATCAGGTTCGATAAATCTGGATCTCGTTTCATCATCCAGCTTTGATGCTGCCGCACGGTCAATTGCGAGAATCGTGTTATCATGGTGCCGAAGCGATGTAGACGGGTGATTGGGCGAGTAGCTGCCGTTCAAGGTTCGTTCAACGGCCTCGGCTTTGCGTTCGTCAGGAACGGTGCAAAGAATCTGACGACTCTGAAGGATCTGGTGAACCGTCATTGAAATCGCAGTTTTGGGCACATCATCCATACTCTCGAACCATCCTTCGCCGACTTGCTGTCGCCGACACGCCTCGTCAAGAGTCACAAGGTGGTAAGCATCGGTGAGCTCAAAATCGGCTGGCGGATCGTTGAACGCCAAGTGACCGTTCTCTCCAATGCCGATGAGTGCTAGATCGATCGGTTTCGAACGGACGGCAGCGTTTGCCTGATCAATCACTTCATCCACCGCCAGGTCACCTCGAAGGTAATGAAAGCTTCTCGGCTTCACCACTTCGACGAACCGTTCACGGAGATACCGGCAGAAAGACGCGGGATGTCCATCGCCGAGTCCCACATACTCATCAAGATGAAAGCCATCGACTTTCGTCCAATCAACTTCGGAAGATTGAGCCAAGTGATGCATCACTTCAAACTGTGACGAACCCGTGGCCACCACGATTCTGGCCTCGCCTCTCTCACGAATGGTTGCCGCAAGGATGTCTGCCGCTCGTTTCGCAACGAATTTCCCAAGGGAGTCGCGGTCAGGCTCGATGACCAATCGCATGCTCATTCCTTATTGCTGGAAGTGTTAAATAAACGGAGGTGGAGCCGACCTCGCAAAGCCTATGAAGACTCTGCGGCTCTTAGAACACCATCGATCATCCTTCGCACGTTAAACTGTCCCGTGAGCGTCCCTCGCCGGCGACAACGAATTCGTCACCGGTAAACAATCATTCAACGTGATTCATGGCGGTATGGTAGCCGAGGCAAGTGACCCGATTCGACCCGACAAGCCACGATGGCGCGGAGTTTTACAGATCGGTCCGGCAATCATCGTTGCCGCTGTCGTGCTGGGGCCCGGCAGTATCGTGAACGCGTCGCGCGTCGGCTGTCGGTACGGTTATGAGCTGCTGTGGGTCGTCGTGATCGCCGGTTTTCTCATGCTATCTGCAACGCTCGCATCGATGCAGATCGGCGTCTATTCGAAGGAAACCCCTTGCGATTTCTTGAGAAGAACCATTGGTCGCGCCGCTGCTTGGATTGTGGGCGGTTCTCTCCTCTTTGCGATCGTGCTCTTTCAAGCTTCCAACAACCATGCGATGGCCCTGGCGTTTGAAGGAATGAACGGCACCGCGACGAAGTCGGCCGATTCCGCGGTCCCTTTTATCATCGTGTTATCCACAAACGCCGTCGTCGTCTTGCTGCTGGTCGCGGGTCGACGAAACCTCTACCGAATCATCGAGCGCGGAATGATGGTTTTGGTGGGTCTGATGTTGGTCGCTTTCTTGGCCACCCTCGCGTTGATCGATACGGATTGGGCAAGGGTTCTCTCAGGGTTGATGCCGAATATCCCAGAAAGTCAAAGCGAATCAACTCGTCTTGATTGGTTGAATGTCGCTGCGCTCATCGCGACGACATTTTCGGTTGCTGCTGCGTTTTTCCAGAGTTACCAAGTCCGACAAAGACAATGGAGTGCATCCGACCTCGGTCCAGCGAGGCAGGATTCGCTGGTCGGCATCGCCACTCTGGCATTCATGACCATGACCATCGTCTTGACCGCAGCCGGTGCCTTGCACAATCGCATCGACGCAGGTGAGTTGACTTCTGCAGTTTCCGTTGCTGCACAGCTTCGGCCTCTTTTCGGCGATTCGGCTGCGACGTTGTTCTCGCTCGGAATACTGGCGGGAGCACTCAGCTCATTCGTCGTCAACGCCGTGATCGGAGGCGCCGTTGCCAGTGATGCGATCGGCGCCGGAAGCGATCTGCAGTCCCGATCCGTCCGCATGCTCACGATCGCCTCACTAACCATCGGGATGACGATTTCGCTGGGAGTCATGATGAGTGACATCGAACTGGTGTCCTTCATGATCGTCGCTCAAGCCCTGACCGTCCTCAGTTTTCCACTCTTGGCGATCACCCTGGTAGCGCAGTGGCGTGGGATCTGCGCGTTCATTAGCCCGTTGGAGCGTTGGTTGGTCGGCATCGGTCTCCTATCGGGCGTGCTGGTGGTGCTTGGACTTGCCTTTCGAACAACCTACGGCTTGCTCACGAATTAAGATTTCAACGGACACAGAAACGAATAGCCTCATAATAACTGCGGTAAACTATGACGGAGATCGATCCGATCGTCATTCAAGCGGATCTACCGTTCCCAATCGAATTGGTTTGGAAGGCGATCACGGACGAGGCTCAGATGCGTCGCTGGTACTTCGATGCCATGGACGAGTTTCGACCCGAAGTGGGCTTCGAAACAGAGTTCGATGTCGAGTTCGAAGGGAGGGTTTTTCCGCATCAATGGAGAGTGACCGAAGTCGCAGAACCAAACAAACTCGTTTATGACTGGTGCTACGGCGGGGTACCCGGGCACTCGGAAGTCACCTGGGAACTCGAAGAGTCTTCGGAAGGTACGACGTTAACCGTCACACATCGCGGCGGCGAAACCTTTCCACAGGATGATCCAACTTTCAGTCGAGAAAATGGGATTTCCGGTTGGAACTACCTCATTCATGAAAGTTTGTTGTCCTTTCTCAGCGGCGACGAACAGAGCGGAACGATCGAGTTCACGATTGACCCAAGTTGAGCTGTTTATGAAAGCCAAACGTATCTTGTTGGCAGCCATGCTGACGCTGGTTGTTGTCGCTTTGAATCCCAAGGTCACAACCGGATCGGACTCGGAGGATCCACCCAACGTTCTTGTCATTCTGACGGATGATCAGGGTTGGGCAGATATTGGCTACAACAATAGAGCGGTCTACTCGCCCAATCTGGACGCGCTCGCCGAGCAGAGTGCCGTCCTTGAGCAGCACTACGTGATGCCTCAGTGTACGCCCACCCGAATCGCGCTCTTCACCGGACGTTATCCCGGGCGTTTTGGGACGACGGGACTGCAAGCCGCTAACGAGCCCATCCTTCCCAGGGGAACATTGACGCTGGCTACGATGCTGCGCGACCACGGGTACGAAACGGCGATCACTGGAAAATGGCATTTGGGATCTTCGCCCGAACACGGACCCAACCATCATGGATTTAGCTACTCGTATGGCGCTCTCGCCGGTGCAGTGGGCGCTTACGTACACCAATACCGGTCGCCCCAATTCGAGAACCCCTATTCCATCACTTGGCATCGCAACCACCAGATCATCCCGGGATATGAAAACGGGAAACACGTGACGGAACTGGTCACCGAGGATGCGGTTCAGTTCATTAAGCAGCCTCGGGAAGAACCCTTCTTTCTTTACTTGCCTTATTTCGCACCGCATACTCCACTCGATGAGCGTGGTCAGTTTGCAAAAATCCAAACGCAATTGGATGGTGATCGTCCGGGACGATGGTTGAACGAAGACCGCATCCGCTGGTTCAATGATCCCGAGGGACTGATTCAGAAAGAACCCGATCCGGAGAAGCGACTGTTTCTCGCTGTGATCCATCATCTCGATGATGCGATCGGCCGCGTGATCGAAGCCCTCGAACAGTCAGGACAGCGAGACAACACAATTATCTTTTTCTCATCTGACAATGGCCCGCAAGTGAATTGGGGTGGTGCTTCGTATCCGACGGATCGACGATTGACGGACTTTAATCAGGCGATTCCGTTCCGCGGCTCAAAGACACAAGTCTATGAGGGCGGCGTTCGCGTACCTGGGCTTGTGTCATGGCCCGGCCATATCGATCCGAAGACCATCGACTCACCAAGACACATCGTCGACTGGTTGCCGACGATCGCCGCGTTGACGGGCTCGGAAGCGGTCGTCGATCCAGATCAGCCGTCGCTCGATGGGGAAGACTTCTCCGCCGAGTTGCTGGGAGCAGATAAGGATCCGTCTCCGCGAGAGATATACTTGCTGCATGCGACGCGAACCAACAAGTGGGCATTACGGTTTGGGGACTGGAAGATCGTTGCGTATGTCAAAAGAGAACCCACTGAGCCGGATTGGCAACTATTTAACCTACGTGATGACCCGAGAGAGGCGTCCGATGTTGCCGAATCCAATCCTCAAATCGTCTCGGATCTTCACCGGCGGTTCCTATCGCAACGAAGCAAAGACAAAAAGACGCCCAACTTTCCCTAGCGTGGCGTGATGGTGCGGCGTTCACCCGGCGAGGTTTCCGGCGCCTGACGCCACGAGCAATGGAAAAACTCAGATTTGTTTCGTGAAGCTTGTCAAAACTCGTGATCACGAGTGTGTAATTGGGTGAGACACGCCCGATTCCCTCGAGCCATCGCGTTTTTTCATGTCCAATCCGGCTACACGTCCGAGCCTGCTGCTAAGGCTTCATGACCACGCCGATGTGGATGCATGGGACGAATTCGTGGCACTCTATCGTCCGGTGATCCTGCGGGTTGCTGCCGCGAAGGGCTTGCAGCACGCCGATGCGGATGACCTCGCCCAGCAGGTCCTGATCTCCGTTGCCGGAGCGATCGACCGGTTCGACCCTTTTCACACGGGTGCTAAGTTCCGGACGTGGCTGCGGCGCATCGCCGAAAACGCGACGCTGAATGCTTTGCGTCGAAAGTCAAGTCAAAAGACGATCGGCGACGTTGTGGCGCGTGACATTTTAGAATTGCAGCCGATTTCTGATGACGACTCGGCGCTCCTGAAGACAGAACTTCGACGAGAACTCTTTTACTTGGCGGCTAAAGAAGTCAAGCGACAGATTTCACCGGAGCAGTGGTCGGCGTTTTGGCAGACGGCCGTGGAACGCAAGGAAGTTGCGGAGGTGGCGGAGAACCTGGGAAAAACGATTGGAAGTGTATACGCCGCCCGGAGCCGTGTGATGAAGAAGCTGCGTGACCACGTCCAAAACCTGCAGGAGTCAAGCGAATGAGTTGCGATAACGCTTGTATGCAAGAGCACATGGCGGCGTTTCTGCGAGATGAGCTAGACCCGCTAATGGAAAAGCAGTTTGAACTGCAACTCGAACGATGCGAGACCTGTCGCCGCAAGCTTGAAGACTCGGCCGCAACCGACCAGTGGTGGACCGAAACGAAAGAAATGCTCGGCGGCTGGGAACCGACGGTCGACGAGGGTACAAGCCCGACGTTCGATCTTAGTTTCCTGCAACCGACGGATGACCCGCGAATGCTGGGCCGACTGGGCCAACACGAAATCTGCGGCGTCATCGGCTCCGGCGGCATGGGCATCGTGTTCAAAGCACTCGACGCGTCACTGAACCGTTATGTCGCCATCAAGGTGCTCGCGTCCAACTATGCTTGCAGCGGGCCGGCGCGAAAACGATTTATTCGCGAAGCCCGAGCCGCCGCCGCCGTCGTGCATGACAACGTCATCTCGATTCATGGCGTCGAAACCACCGGTGCGATTCCCTATCTCATCATGCCATACGTCAAAGGCGAGTCCTTGCAGCGTCGTATCGAACGCGATGGGCCGCTCGACGTCGAATCTGTTCTTCGAATTGGGATGCAGATCGCGAAGGGCCTCGCCGCTGCCCACGAGCAAGGCTTGATCCACCGTGATGTAAAGCCAGCGAATGTGCTTTTGCCGACGCGTATCGAACGTGTTGTGCTGACCGATTTCGGATTAGCACGTGCGGTCGACGATGCCTCGCTCACGCACAGCGGCGTCATTGCGGGCACTCCGCAGTACATGTCACCCGAGCAAGCAAAGGGCGAGACGATCGATCCAAGAAGCGATCTTTTCTCATTGGGCAGCGTCATCTACACGATGGCGACCGGCCGGCCACCATTTCGAAGCGAAACTCCCTACGGGATGATCCGGCGAATTGTTGAGGAAAATCCGCGGAGTGTCCGAGACGTCAATCCGCAGATTCCGATTTGGTTGGAATCTCTGATCAATTGGGTCATGGAAAAGGACCCGAACGACCGCCCCGAGTCGGCGAGTAGCGTTGCGACAACGATGGAAAAGTGCCTTTCGGAGTTCCAGTCGGGAGGCAACGAAATCCCAAGCCGGCTGATACCCAGTCGCCCGGTTGAGGATCGGACGCGGCCGACGCTGAGGCGGACGATCACCGTTTTTTCGACGGTGTTCTTTGTCGTTCTGTTGCTTGCCGCAGCGTATCGGTTCATGGGTCCGAACGCTGACTCCAAATCGATTTCCCCTGTCTCATCTTTCGAGCCCATCGACATCAGATCGATCGATCACGCTTTCGACGGCGATGAGGCTTTGCTCGATTCGATCGAAAACGAAATAGACCAACTGTTGCTTGAGTCCGAACTTCCACCCGAAGAGTGAAGAAACCATGCGTCTCCGTTCGTTGCTTGCCTCCGCCGTGCTTCTTTCGATGGCGTCACCGGCATCTAGCCAAGAATCCGACCAAAATGCGGCATCACAGCCGTCCCCGGTCAAAATCAACATTGATCTTAATTCGAAGGATTTGGAAACGGAGCTACGTAAAGCAGAACTCCAATTGCGACTTCGCGAATTGGAATTGAACGCTGCTGATGGAAAGAAGCTGATTGAGGTCAGTCGAGAATCGATCAAGAGCTTTGAAGCCAAACAGGCTGCTCTCGAGAGCGCGGTCATGGCGGCTGAAAAGGAGCACGAGATTGCACAGCAGGTGTCCAAGAAAGGCCTCATGTCCACGCAAGAGCTGTT
>JBCCOI010000184.1:0-12214 GCA_039025515.1 Planctomycetota bacterium | reverse complement strand
GTCAGCAAAAACATACCGACGAGCGACGATTTCAGTAGTCTCATGGAAGCCAAACTCCAAGTGGGGTCCTAAGTCAGCGTCAATATCGAAACTGGCTGGCTGGCTCGGTGCTGGCTCGCTTGTTCCTGCGATGAATGCGTTAGTTCGCTATTACGGCACCATAACCACTTGGCAAACTAGGTGAAATAGGTAGACATAAAGAAAGGGGCCGAATGGTGCAGCCTCAAGCGTCTATCCCGAGAGTATTCACGGGTCCTCACCAAGGAACTGACACGCATCTTCGAAATTGCCATCCAAGAGCAAGCGGACAAGATCGTCTGTGGAAGCGGTCGAGAGCTGGGACTCACGGCGTCGTTTGAGAATCTGAATCGGTACCAAGAGTGCCTTCTCCCTCGCCCTCTGGTGATCGGAGTTTGCGAATCGCCATCGAATGATTGTTTGTAAGTCGCGGTAGCCGAACTCGCGACTTGGTTCGATCTGTGTTCCCTCACCCCAATCATTCCATGTCGCAATTTGAAGGATGCGAGTGTTTGCGCCGGCGGCTTGGGCGAGCGTCTTTTCAAACGTCCCTCCTTCATCGTCCGAAATCTCTGCGTATCCTTCCCCCACACCAGCTTCTTTGTAGATGTCCTTGAATCGCGGAAAGACGACTGGGATCGCGTCATCCCACTGCTTCAACCGGCGAAAGAACTCTTGTTGCTGTGCGAGCCCCTTCGCGGGGACGGGCCAATCAAACGCACCAATGGCACCTCGCCGTCTGTAGTCCTGGCTAAAGTAGAGGGTGTCCAGTCCATCGGACTCGAGCACTCGTGACCATTCGGAATCCGTAAGACCCGCGTGCCCGAACGAAAGCATGACAGGACGACCGTCGATGCGAACATAGCTGGGCGATCGAAACCAGTATTTTGAGAGCCATTTCAGGTCTGCGACGACGTGTGAAACGCGATCCGCCACCAGAATCTTTTTCGACTTAACCAGTACGGGAACGGTTTGATCCTCGTAACAGATCACGAACTTCATTCCAAGCCGCTCACAGGCTTGCAGCATTCGCGTCGTGTTGCGGTGCAAGAGACCATAGTCCCGCACATCCGACCGGCCATACCAATCGACGATCACACCATCGATACCGGCTACTTTCATCATCAGCAGATGACACTCCAAAACATCTCGATCACCTGAATCGTAGGTTCCGATGATCGGAAAGAACTTCGAAGCAACGGATCGACGGTTGTTCTGGTCGACATTCTCCGGATCGAAGTGATTCATCGTCCAGTGCCAGCCCCACTTCTTTCCAGCCGGGGGCGCTTCGTACCAAGGCATATAATGTGCAAGGACAAGTCGCTCGTCATCGCTCGCAATTGCGTCTACCCCGCACAAAAACGCTCCGGCGCAAAATACAAACACGGCCAATGTGAAAACCGCTGACCGCAACAACCGAATGTGCTGACACGCTTCAGCAACGGTGTAACGTCGCATCAATCGAAATCTCTCAGAATTTGGGTAACAATAGAACACATCCTGCTATCCACTCACCAGTTCTCTTTCGCAAGCGGAAGAAAGCCGCCGAAACCATTCTCACGCCGAACAACACTCATTTTTATTGGTTTGTTGGGTACCAGAACTCCGACGAGTGGATTTGTCTGTGTACGAAAGAATCATTCAATCATCCCAGCCGACTGCACCTCGTTGAACCTACGACTCTTCATTGCCGCAACTCTTCTCGCGTGCGTCGGTTTCCAAGCCCGCGCGGGAAAACCAAACGTGCTCTTGATTGTTGCCGACGATCTCGGTTTCAGCGATCTCGAATGCTACGGAGGTGAAATCGATACTCCTCATTTGGATCGGCTCGCGGAGCACGGAACACGCTTTACGCAATTCTACACAACCGGCCGATGCTGCCCTTCTCGCGCGAGTCTCCTTACCGGCAAATATCCGCACCGAGTCGGCCTCGGTCACATGACGAAAGACATCGGCCAACCAGGTTATCGGGGGCAGTTGGTCAGTGGCACGAAAACAATCGCAGATCATCTTTCCAAATCAGGCTATCGCTCATTCATTTCCGGTAAATGGCATCTCGGTACGCAAGATCCGACGCAACATGGTTTCGAAGAGTTTTTTGGGACCTTGGTGAGCGCGAAGACGTTTTGGGAGCCGGAACACTTCACTCGATTGCGAGTCGATCACGCACAGCGAACCCGTGAGCTAAAAGAGCAGGATGAGTTTTACGCCACGGACGCCGTCGTCGATCATGCGATCAAATTCATCGACATCGCAAACACGACACCAGAACGTCCTTGGTTTCTCTATCTCGCATTCAACGCACCGCACTTTCCGTTGCAGGCACCCAAGAGTCTCATTGAAAAGTATGTCGATCAATACGAAGTGGGCTGGGATAAAACACGCGTCCGGCGGCTTTCGCGTATGCGTCAACTCGGGATCGTTCCGAAACCGACTCAGCTCACACCGCGCTCCCGGTATTTTGATTGGGGCCAGCGCACGTCGCAGCAAATTCCATCATGGGACGAACTGAATGAAGAAAGACGCCTGGACTTGGCACGTCGCATGGCAATCTATGCGGCGATGGTTGAGTCAATGGACCAAAATATCGGGCGGCTGTTGGAAGTCTTAAAGCATCGCAATCAGTTCGAAAACACTCTCGTCATCTTTACATCCGACAACGGAGCATGCGCCGAATGGGATCCTTTCGGCTTTGACGGGAAATCCGGACCGCACAATCGACTTCATCGCGGGAAAGAGATTGATCGAATGGGAGCCCCGGGGACATTTCATAGTGTCGGTTCTGGTTGGGCAAACGTATCGAACACGCCTTGGCGACTCTTCAAGCACTTTAATCACGAGGGCGGGATCGCGGTTCCAATGCTTGTGCGTCAGCCCGGTACGCCGAAAACACCAGCAGTTCGTATTTGCCGCACGCCGTCCCACCTCATCGACATCCTCCCAACCATCCTGGATGCTGCAGGTGGATCTATCGATGAGAAAATGTCCGGACGAAGCCTAATGCCGTTGCTTTCGAAAACGCTTCGCGACAACGATGATTCACTCACTCGCGATGCATTTGAAGAGCGAATGCTGTTCTTCGAGCACGAGGGTAATCGTGCGGTCCGTGCGGGTCGTTGGAAGTTGGTCGCGCTTCGCAATGAGCGTTGGGAACTCTACGACATGCAGCGAGACCGCACGGAAACAGACGACGTCGCTGCGTCCAATCCAGAGCTGGTTCAATCGCTTTCGAGTGCTTGGGAAGTCTGGGCACACGAAAACAACGTGATGCCGTTGCCAGCTGATTATGGCGTTCCCTACGTCCCGGCCGATGATCCAAGCGTTCCCTAAACGTGAGCGGCGCGGACGACCTCCGTTTTAATGTTCAATCGTAGATGAAGTGCAACATGACTCATTCTGCCAACATGAATAAAACGAACTCGCGTCGGCGACTTCTTCGGGGTGCAGGCGTGACGCTTGCTCTCCCAATGCTACGGTCTCAGGTCAGTACAGATGCAGGTGCGGAAGAACGGAGAGCCATTCCGGAATCGGATGGAATCCCCAGGCGGATGGTGTTCATCTGCAACAACCTGGGGCTTCACATGCCGTACTTTGTGCCCCGGCAAACGGGGTTCGACTACACCCCTTCGCCGTACTTGAAGGTATTGGATGACTTTCGAGATCAGATGACCGTTTTTTCGGGTATCTCGCATCCCAATGTGGACGGAGGCCACGCGGCCGAGAAATCATTCCTCACGGCGGCGCCACATCCGGGGAGCGGGAGTTTTCGCAACTCAATTTCGGTCGATCAACTTGCCGCAGAAGTTGTCGGCCGCAACACGCGGTTTCCGTCGCTCGTGCTCAGCGCCAACGGTGGCGGTTCTCTGAGCTGGACACGAAGCGGCGTTCCGATACCGGGCGAAGAGTCACCATCACGAGTGTTTCGGAAACTGTTCACGTCTGGCTCCGATACAGAAGTCCGTGAGCAGATGGTCCGCTTACAACAGGGCGCGAGCGTGATGGACATGGTCATGGGTGAATCACGCCGATTGAGTAAGCGACTAAGCCGCGAAGATAGAAACAAGTTTGACGAGTACACCACTAGCGTTCGCGAAGTCGAGAAAGAAATGCTCCGTCGTCAAGAGTGGGAGCAAAAACCGAAACCAAGGGTCGATGCCGAGGCGCCGACAGACATTCGAGACCAAGCCGACACCATCGGCCGCTCGAAACTGATGTACGACCTCATTGCGCTCGCCCTACAAACGGACTCGACTCGCATCGCAAGCGTGATGTCGGTCGGTTGGTTTGCGGTGCCTCCGATCGACTCCGTAACGGAAGGCTATCACACGCTTTCACATCACGGGAAAGATGAAGCGAAGCTGGCTCAGCTTGCCATCATCGAAAAACAGCACCTCCGAATCTTGCGTGATTTCTTACGAAAACTCTCAGAGACGAAAGAGGACGATGAGACGTTGCTGGATCGCACGATGGTGCTTTTTGGTAGCGATCTCGGGAACGCATCGAGTCACAATAACTCGAACCTTCCAATCGTTCTCGCCGGCGGAGGATTTCGGCACGGTCAGCACCTCGCATTTGATGCGATCAACAACGAACCGCTTTCCAATGTTTATGTGAGTATGCTGCAGCGGATGGGTCTGCCGGTTGACCGATTTGGAAGTTCCACGGGAACCGTTCGCGGCCTGGAGGTGCTGGGATGAAATTCCATGCGTTTATCGCGATGACGGTTTGCGTTGCCGGAAACGTTACTTGGTTGTCAGCGAAGGAAGCCGTTCCGATTCGAGACGTCATGCCATTCCTGCAGCGACACTGCTCGGATTGTCATGGCGATGGCGCCGACGCAGGCGGATTCGAGTTATCGACGCTGACCTCGAGGCTAGATTCAGAAGGCTCGTTCGATGCCTGGCAACTTGTTCATGACCGCATCGAAAGCGGCGAGATGCCTCCGGCCGATGCTGAACGCCCCGACGCAGAAGAAATCAGTGCCGCCCTCGCACCCATCTCGCTGTCGTTGACGTCGCACCAGCGCGAATTCCAGTCAAAATTTGGACGCGTGACTTCGAGGCGACTCAATGCGATCCAATTTGAAACAACCCTCTCCGACTTGTTTCAGACACCCCTTGATATCGCCGATCTTCTGCCCGAAGACGCTAGCGAGGAAGGATTCAGCACGGTAGGCTCGGCCTTAAATGTTTCCAGCGTTCAAATGGAAGCTTACCTCGAAGCGATTGATGCGGCGATTGATCAGTCGATTCGTTTCATCGAGCGTCCCGAGACACAGAAGTTTCGACTCTCGTTGCTAAACAATCTCGGCTACATGCAAACCTACCGGATGCAGCATCCCACGCTCCCGGTTGTCGATGGAATGAACTTGTATGCGACCGAAGCGATGTCGAATCATCATGCCCTTTGGGGACATTACGTCGTTCCACACACCGGGCGTTATCGAATCAAGGTCTCTGCCTACCGAGTAAACACCGATGACGCCATCGCGCTGACGCTCCGTGTCGGCGGAAACGGTCACAAAGAGTCACTCACGGTAAAGCATCGCCTGCTGGAGCACTTAGAAATCGCGTCCGATCAACCGGAAGTTCACGAGTGGGAAGGAGAATTGTTGCGTGGGCACTTCATTCATCTGTACCCATCCGAACTACCGCTTTACCGATTCCAGAAAAACAAACGCTACTCACAAGTGAAATGGACGGGCCCCGGCGTTTGCGTGCAATGGCTGGAAGTCGAGGGTCCAATCATCGAATCATGGCCGCCGCCCGGGCAAGAGATTCTCTTTGGCGGAGTGCGGACCGAGTCCATCCCCGGCGCAGCCACCGAGAAACTCAACCAGCAGCTTCTCGGTCCACCAATCATCCCCGCCGATCCGCGAGACATCCCGAGAGATTGGCCACCAAACGGAACACGTTGGAAACCACTCGCCGGCCCAACGCCAGAAAAAGCGAAGTTTCCAGCGCAGGTTTACTCGCGTCAGCGAGGCAAAGTGATTGACCAAATTTTGGCAGGTAGTCACCCGCCAGCGAAACCACTGCCAGACTACCGAAGCCCGCCCTTCAATCTTCCCAATGGAAGCCCGCTTCCAACGTATGGTGGTGAACCCATCTATATGAACGCGCGGCAACCCGGACCGGTTGCACGTACAGTGCGTTTGTCCCCGGACGACGCGAAAGCGGATGCGGCTCGTTTGATCCGCCGCATCTTGCCCAAAGCCTTTCGCAGGCCCGTCTCTCCGGAAGAATCTGCTCGCTTCGTCGGTTTCGTTCACGACTGGCTGGATCGAGGAGTTTCGTTCGAATCCGCGATGCGTACCGGTTACAAGGCAATCTTTACTTCGCCTCAATTTCTCTTCCATCAGTCAAGCCTTCCACAGATCGACTCGACAGCAGAGACACCGACGCGGCACGAAGTCCATGTCGGCTCGTTTGGTTTGGCCGAGCGACTTGCATACTTTCTTTCGTGCAGTTCACCAGATCTCGAGTTGCTTCGTGTAGCGTCGCGTGGCGAACTGACAGATCCTCAAGTCCTGCGAGACCAAACGGAACGTCTCCTTCGGGACCCACGATTGGATCGCTTCGTTGCAGACTTTTTGGGTCAGTGGCTTGACCTTCATGAAATTGAATTTACGAGCCCCGATAAGAGTCTATACCCGGAGTATGACGCTGTGCTGCACTCGTCAATGCTGATGGAATCCCATTCTTTCTTTCGACACCTGATCGAGAACGATCTGTCATGCGGCAATCTGATCGATTCTGACTTCATTACCGTCAACCGCAGGCTCGCTCGGCACTACGGTATCGATGGAATATCGGGGATGACTCCCACTGTCGTCCAGTTACCGAACGATTCGGTTCGAGGCGGTGTGATGACGCAAGCAGCCGTCTTGAAAGTGACGGCAAACGGGACGAACACATCCCCGGTTGTGCGTGGTGTTTGGGTACTCGAGAGGCTCCTGGGTTCACCGCCGCCACCACCACCTCCCGGTATCCCTGCAGTGGAACCAGATATACGCGGCGCGGTAACCATCCGCGAGCAGCTTGAAAAACACCGCGGTGATTCGGAATGCGCAAGCTGCCATGCAAAGATCGATCCACCCGGAATAGCGCTTGAAAGCTTCGATCCTGTCGGTCGGTATCGGCAGCGCTACCGAGTACTTGATCCCGCAAAAGTCGAACTGCGCAAACAGGATCACTCGTTGCGATATAACGAGGGTCTGGCGGTTGATCCGTCCTACCAGCTTCCGTCCGGGGGCTCGTTCCGCGACATTCGAGAGCTGAAGATGATCCTGGCGAAGGATCAACAATCGATCGCGCAAACGCTTGCCGACCGGCTCCTGATTTACTCGACCGGCGCCACGACGTCGTTTGCAGACCGAAAGGCAATCGAGGCAATTGCGCAGCAAACCGAATCAGCGGGTTACGGCGTCCGCTCGATCATCCACGCCGTCGTGCAAAGCGAACTCTTCCGGCAGCGATAGGCTCCTGCCCCGCGTTTGACTTGTACCGAAGCACGCGATTGGATTTTGCTTGAACAAGCAGGATCTGACGCCCGTACTAAGAATCATCAAGCGTTACGGCAACAGCATCCAAGATGAACATGGGGACGATTGACGAAATCAGCCCTTCGCAGAGTTAACGCGTCTGTGAGCGGATGCCGGAGAAGCAGTACAGGTTCTGTTGGAATCTCGCTTCGATTTGTTGATCGATCACAAAGCGGTGCAGGATGACACGGCCGCCAACGGCTATGAACTGGCAACTTTTAGGTGGTTAGCCTTCCACAAGACCCGGTTGACCACAAACCGCTTCAACAATCAACCGATTCTTAAATTGGATAATCGCTATCGCCCTCCGATTTCCGAAATCGCTGCTGAAGAACGTACGAACTGGAAGGGCGGACTGTTTTCCGGGCTATTGGTGGCGGTTGCGTTGAATTTTGTGCCGACGGCTCTGTCTTGGAACGCGCATCTCACAGACGGAGTTGAGCAAGTCGGGTTTCCCTTCGTTTTCTTCGAACGAGGTGGATTCAATTACCGTGAAGTCTTTTACCCGCGTTTATTTTGGCTGGACGCCGGCCTAAACCTCACCGTAGTTTCAGCGATCGTGTTCATCCGCTTTTGTCCACGACCACTGAGGATTGGTCGGTTTCGAATCGAGCTGTGATTCATCAAAGGTTCCAGCTGGATTGAACCCAAGCCGAGACGGCAACCGTTCTTTATTGAAAAGACGTGCGATGATCTCGCGATTCAATGCGGTGCAAAAAGGCTGCTTCCGAGAAACGCCGTACTCGACCGCTCAAGCTGCTTTGCGTTTGATTGCTTCGCCAAATTGATGCCGTTTTGTCTGAGTCGCCAATTCATGAATTGCTTGTGCCATTCTGCCGTTCAGGTGATGGCTTCCACGATACGACGTAAACTTACCGATCAATTCCACACCGGCGAGTGAAAGGTCACCGATCAAATCCAAAGTCTTGTGACGAGCACACTCGTTTGAGTAGCGGAGTTCATTTCCGATCGGCCCGTCCTCGCCAAACACCAACAGCTCGTTGTATTGAACATGGGTGGCGACGCCACGATTTTGCAAGTCCATGGCTTGACGTTCGGTGACAAACGTTCTGGCGGAGCCGACTTCATGGCGAAAACGCTCTGGTGTGCACTCTGTTGTGAACGACTGATTCGGGATCTCGCCTGCCGAATCGAAAACGAGCTGGTAGCCAAACTTCGTTACGCTGCCCGTCGTCGGAGCGGCCATCAACCAGCAATCTCCCTCACGCAGCGTGATCACTTGCTGCAAGATAAACTGATCTTTGCAGGCGGCCTGGATCACGATGCCTGCTTCGCAGAGGGCAGAAACATAGGCTCCACTGCTTCCGTCCAGGCCAGGGAATTCTTCCGAGTCAACCTCGACGATGCAATTATCTATTTCCAGCGCATAGAGTGCCGCAAGCACATGCTCCACCATCTGGAAACGAGCTTTCCCACGCACCAGATTCGTTCGCAATCGAGCCGCTTCGCGATAGCTTACTAGCGCCGGACAAGAGGGGTCGTCCGGTAGATCACTACGAACCAGGACGATTCCCGTGCCGACCGGTGCCGGTCTCATGACGACCCGAACCGGGCGAGCAGTCCAGTACCCGCGTCCCGAAACTTCGCAAGCGGTCGCGATGGTGTGTTGGTTTCTTTGTCGAATCATGAACGCCTGTCCGGGGCAGCGGCGAAGAAGAAGCGAACCCCATCCGCTCTCGGTGAGAACGGAATGGGGCATCGTTTGGGTCGTCCGCACCTGTTTAGGAACGGCCCACCAATTACTGGCGCGTTTGTGAAAGTCGCCCATCGGCTCCGCCCGATGGAAACGTATCAAAATCGATCGGACGGAGCCGATCGGCGACAATCATTGATCGCCCATTCCTTCGCGCGGATGCGGAATACTACTTAAGGTTCCGCTGGCCATTGCTGGCGGTCAACTTCCGGTCGAGATACTGCATTACACCGGGGGTCATGTCGAGCTCCTTGTCGTGATAGACGATGTTCTTCATCACACCACGAAGGACCGACTGGCCTTGGTCTTGCTTCATTTCTTCGCTGTTGTAGCGGAGGACAAGGTTGATCTTGTAATACTCGGCCAGGAACTTCACGCCTTCGGCGATGTGCTGGTAGTTCTGAAAGTAGACCTTTGCTTCAGCGTCGGCCAGCTCCTTACGTTTGCGGGCCATATCCAAACGGAGCTTGGAGTCCATTTCGGCGAATTGCTCTTCCAAAGCGGCGTATTCCGCCGTCCCGGGGTTTAGATCCTTGAGCTTGGCGGCCATCCGCTTGAGCTCTTCTCGTTTTTGTTTCAGCTCCGCATCATAAGCCTTCAGGTTGGCTTCGACGGCGGACATTTGGGATTTGATGCCTTCGTGAGTACGGAAAATGTAGGCAACGTCCACGATCGCAACGCGATGGGGAGCCGATTCTTGTGCCGAAGCGGTGCCTGCCCACGGCGCAAACGCTGCTGCCATACCGATGGCAATTCCAAAGACCTGATGGCGAACGGTTCGCACTGTCGCTCTCCTTGCGTATTGAGTCGCACGTTCTTACTACCAGCCACCAAATGCAAATGAATCGATTTGGCGGACATGTGGACTCGGGCATCCGTTGCCCGGTCACCGTCCAACTGCTGGTCGCCGAATAGGATTCGGCTTCGTTCGATACCGGTGATTGTTGCAAACAGAAAAAGTCGGCGTAAAGATGAATTCGAATGCTATTTCCACGAATTCGGAACTGGTTTGTTCACCGCCGACGCTCAAGATTTCCCCGGATCGATAACAACCGCTGCTTACGAACTACGGAGATTACAAACTCGTCTCCGGAACTGTGCTGGCGGACCCAAGAGAGAACGTCTTGGGTACTTCGGACGGCCTGCTGCCCAATTCGGTTGATGACATCGCCAACTTGTAAACCGGCTTTTTCCGCGGGGCCGCCTGCGGTGACTTCCGTTACGAGTACTCCTTGGGATTGCTGTGAAACACGTACACCAAGAAACGCCGTCATTTGGCGGCGAATTTGAACATTTCGGTTCGTTTCGGCATACACGAGGCGTTCGGGCTTCGTGGCCAAAGTCAAAGCCACGTCGCTGACCAATTCCGTAATGTTCATCAAGCTCTCGTATTCGATCTTGTCGAAGTCATCACTCGGACGGTGGTAATCGTCATGCAATCCCGTGAAGAAAAACAAGACGGGCACACCGGCGCGATAAAACGATTGGTGGTCGCTTGGACCGTAGCCGGTTGCGACCTTATAGAGATCAAAGCCAAAGCGTCGGTTTGCCTTATCGACGATCGATTCGATGCCGGCGGCGGATCCTGTTCCGTAGACGGTCAGTTCGTTGTCACGGAGTCGACCCACCATGTCCAAATTAATCATGGCGGCTGTTCGTTCGATCGGCTTGAGCGGATTCTCAACGTAGTGTTGGCTTCCTAGCAAGCCGCGTTCCTCACCCGTGAATGCGATAAACAGAATGCTTCTGTGCGAAGCGACGTTCTCTAAGCGCTTCCGCAAAAACTCCGCCGAACAAAGCATCGCCGACGTTCCGCTGGCGTTGTCGTCGGCTCCGTTGTGCACCGCGATCGTTCCGGGAGCAAGCGAACCGTAACCTCCCATGCCCACATGGTCGTAGTGGGCACCAATCACAATGTACTCAGACTGGAGGGGCCCCTTCCCTGGTAAATAGCCGATCACGTTGTCGGTTTTTGCAACGGCATCGGTTAAATCCACCGAGACCTGAGCGGTCGCCTCACCAAAAACCACGCTCTGCGGCTGAAAGTCAGAGTTGATCGCCGCTTCAACGGTCGTCAGCGAAGTGCCCTCCGACTGCAACAGCCGATCCGCGATGTCGCGTGCGATTGATCCGACGATGACGCCTCTCGTCTGAGCACTTCCTTCACCGGCGTCGTCCAAACCTAGGACACCGCGAGCTGCTGTGTCGCGACCCGCGGTCAACGACTGAATCATTCGCTTTGCTTGATTGATCTTCTCGAAAATTGACTGTCGATTCCTCGTGGCGGCTTGAGGCAGTTTCTCGAGTGATCGTTCGAGTTCTTGAATTCGAGCTTGCTCCTGATCAATGCGAAGCTGCTCGCTTGCTATCGCAACTTGGGTGCTGTCGGGGTCATTCACAATCAGAACCGCCTTTGCACCCTTCGAGATTGCGTTGGCGATTTTGGTCTGAAAGTAGGCGTGTCTTGTGTTTTCGACGCCATCAAACGGGCTATCGGGGTCGGACGGTCCGGGCTCTTTCCGCAGCACGATTACGACCGCATCGGTTGCGTCGATGCCTTTGTAGTCGTCGTAGCTCAACTCGGGGGCCGAGATCCCGTAGCCGGCAAAAATGATCTTACCGTCAGCAGTTCCCCGCTTCTTGCCAACCACCAACGGTCCAAATCCATCATCCACTCTTGCTTGGAAGACTCCGCCTGGGGCCGAAAACTTCGCAAAGTTGGTTTCGATGCTCCGGACTTTATTCCCGGTGGGAATTTCCAGACGTTGAAATGGAGTTCCACCAGCAAGATCCAACCTTAGCCCGGCTTCCGCCATCTGATCTCGCACATAATCACGGGCGAGAACCATCGTGTCTTCCGCGACGCCTCGGCCGCGGAGTCGATCCGACGCGAGATAAGCAATGTGTTGCCGCAGTTGCCTGCCAACGGTGGCAGTCAG
>JBCCOI010000183.1:0-12272 GCA_039025515.1 Planctomycetota bacterium | reverse complement strand
CCCTAAGCATCTCGCATACTTGCGTCCGCTACTGGATGGGGAGTCAATCGAGATGGATGTGTACTACGATCCGGAAACCAACACGGAAGTAAATCCTGCAATCGGTCGCATCGCGGTGCTACTACGGAAAGACGGTGTCAAGCTGCGTTGGATGAGCCAGGCTGCATCGGCAGAAGTCTTTCAAATGGACGTGGATCACGAAGCGGACCCGGACGAGGTCTTCGGCACCGGGCAGCTTCCTCTCCAGGAGAAAGCGTGGAACACGTTAAAGCTCTCCGCCGAGGAAGGTGTGATCACGGTCTCGGTCGCGGACCAGGCAGTCGCCGCATTTGAAGCCGCACTCGACCGTCGTCCAGGCGTGTACTGTGAACCAGGGAAGAACGCTCGAGTACGCAACGTCACCTTGAGCGGCGACTGGCCCGAGGAAATCCCGGAAGACCTCTTCTCGGTGGGGCAACCTTAGGTTTTGTTCCAAGTCTGGCTACTTAGTGTGGATCGCGATGTCCGATCAGGACTTCTTCGGCTTTGACGTGAACGTTCCGTCTGGTCCGACTAGCTTCGTCGGTTTCTTGCGGATCTTTTCAAAGATCTCCCAGACCGCGAGGGAGCTTAACTTCACGTCCTTTGCGGGAGTCAACGTGACCGTCTTTGCGTCGATATCGCACTCAATCTTGTTGACGCTTTTCTCCCTTTTAAAGCGGGTGGTAATCGTCTTTACGCACCCACTGCACATGTGACCGACGGTGACCGTTGTGTTGGTGACCTTCTCTTTGGCCTCAGCCCTAGCTGATGTGATTCCGGTTCCCAGTACGAACGCCGCCGTAACAGTAGAGAGTAGAAGTCTTCGATTGATCATCTTGGTCGTGAGCTTGCTGAAGGTGAAATGAAACGGACTCGTAATTCGACCGACCTAGAGAGCATACTGCGAGTGGCATTCAGATGGAAACCGTCGATGGCCTCGAGCCCGCAAAAACGAGGACCCGTCAAGCCGTGCCAGCAATATCGCAGCCAAGGTTTTGGACATCTCCCCGTTCATAATCAATCGGCAAAAAGGGCGTTCAGAATGAGCATCACGCGTACTACAATCCAAAGTTTTCGCAAGGGAGCACCGCGGGATGCTTCCGCGGAAAACTGCCTTCCTGAGGGAAATATCGACATGCCGACATACGTCTATGAGACCGTTCCCCAGGACGAGAAAGAACCGCCCGTTCAATTTGAACTTTTCCAGAGGATGTCCGACGATCCGCTGACGGAGCACCCGGAAACCGGCCAACCAGTGCGTCGTCTCATCTCAGGAGGGCTCTTGCCTCCGGTCGCCTCGAAGAGTGGCGGAGGATGCTGTGGTTCGGGTTCGGGTCCCGGCTGCGGGTGCGGCTGAGTCTCTGCCGGTGCGGTTGGTCTCTTCGATTCCCTTGCGGACGTGCTTTTGGTTGAGGCGGGTTTGATGAAATTCATCGAAGTCCAGACCGAAACGGTGCAAGTTCCTTGATCGCCCGATCATCTGTGTTGTCGATCCAAAACGCGAGAGCGTCGAGCAATCGATCTCGCTGCCTGCTTTCGCTTGGGCGATCAATCCAGTCAGTTGCCGGAAGCCGCCAACCGTGATGAAAACTCCTGCGAAGACTCGGCATTGCTGCTGTTGTGAAGAGGTTGGCGTGTTGAGCTTGCGTCACACGAAATCTGGAGTGAATCCAGAACAAAATGATGCGAGTCGTCTCGGATCTCGCCAAGAAAGACCTGTGAACCAATTCGCCCCATTTTGCATCAAAAGGCGGTAGGCCGCTGGCTGCGGTGAAACGTCAGCGAACCGAATCGGTTCTGAGACACGCAGAAAACATTGGCGTCCCCGACGACCGTAGAAGGTATAATGGAATGACGATCCCTTTTATTCCATGAGGCACAATTCCTCAGTGCGAGAACCACACCAAGTCATCGATGACACGCCGGAGCGCAGTGTTCTGGCTCGGCTCATTTTGCCGGATGATCGAGTACCGGCAGATCCCCTCGAAGAACTCCATGGATTGGCGACGACGGCCGGAACGCAGGTCGTGGGTGAACTGATCCAGCGACGTGCCGCTGCCGAACACGGGACCTACCTTGGCAAGGGTAAGGTCGAGGAGCTTCGATTGCTTGTTGAAAAGACGAAGTCGGATGTCGTTATCTTCGACAATGAGTTGTCGCCGGGGCAGACTCGCAACCTGGAGAAAGCGACGGGAGCAAAAGTTCTGGATCGCACCGAGCTGATTCTGGACATTTTCGCGGCCGGCGCGAGAACTCATGAATCTCGTTTGGCCGTCGAGTTGGCTCAGCTTGAATACTCGCTTCCCAGGCTGAAGCGAATGTGGACCCACCTTTCGCGGCAAGCGATGGGTGTCGGGATGCGCGGCCCCGGGGAAAAGCAACTCGAAGTCGACAGACGACTTGCACAGAAGCGAATTCATGATTTGAAACAAGAATTGGGCAAAGTCGAGTCTCGACGCGAGCGTCAAGTTGCCTCGCGGCGCGAAGCTCCAACGGTCTCTTTGGTTGGCTACACGAATGCCGGCAAGAGTACGCTGATGAACGCGTTAACAGCAGCGGATGTAAAGTCAGAAGACAAGTTGTTCGCAACGCTGGACACGCGGACGCGACGATGGCATGTACCGTCGTGGGGTACCGTCTTGCTGAGTGATACCGTTGGGTTCATTCGAGATCTTCCGCACTCACTGGTCGCCAGTTTCAAGTCCACACTTGAAGAGACTCGGCAAGCGGATCTGCTTTTGCATGTTGCCGATGCGAGTAATCCAAACGTCTTCGACCAAATCAGTGCAGTTTATCGCGTGCTGAGCGAGCTCGAGATCGAGGAGAAGGATACGCTTTTGGTGCTCAATAAGCTTGACGCTATCGCTTCCCCCGCGATGTTGAATCGCGTGCTTGACCGCTATCCCAACGCGGTGCCGGTAAGCGCCTATGAAGCCAAGGGAATCGATGTGCTGAGTGAGGTCGTGGGCGAAGCACTCAGCCGAGAGTTCTTGGACATCGATGTTGAGATCGAACCTTCCGACGGAAGGTTATTGGCTTATTTGGCGGCCAAAGGCGAAATCGTTTCGCAAGAGTTCTCGACGGAAGTCGTTCGTATCCGAGTGCGCATACCGATAGCGGCAATGGGTCCCGTTCGACAAACGGCAATTTCGATTCGGCCTGTTTCAACAATGCGTCGCTGCAAGCAGGTTGAAGACACCGATGCTTCAACGAATGAAAAAGCGTCCGAAGTTGCTTAGGAAGTGCCGACGGACCTGCCACCTGCCTGTCCGAGAGGAGATTCTCACGCCACCCGCGGATGACGCTCTCCGCCAATGTCAGGGGTTGGGCTATCAAAAAAGATTTCGCCTCGACGGATCGTAACGTCGGGCGGCGCGTCGATCGCGATTTTGACCCGTCCCCCGTTGATTTGAGAGACCTTTACGACCACGACATCGCTGATGACGACACTGTCGCCCACCTTCCGGGAAAGAACAAGCATTCCGACTTACCCCAATTTGAATTGCATGGCTCACGCTCCAACCCTGGAACGCGTCCGAACGCTCAGCGTTCGAAGAGATCACACCGCTGCAAATGCAAATTCCTTTGCATGTCCCGCCGATCACGTCGGCCCGATGGTGTCGGCCGATGAATTGTTCCGTCGCTAAACCACCTCGTGTGATCAAGACCAGCGACTTCAAGCCCCTTTTTTCGGCGGGACTACACGTCACGATAACGTTCCACGCTAAGTCGTCTACAAGTTTTCTCGCCTTTTTGCTGAAATGAACAAAAAAAGTCCTTGACGAAAATTCCCCACAGACCTTGCGGTGAACAAGCATTCCCACCGACCGTGCATTAGGTTAGGGACTCGAGCTGACTCAAACACTAAGGACTCGATCAGAGCATGGCACATGGCAGTTTCCGCTGAACAACCGACGTCGCTTTCATTCGTCATCCCAACGATGAATGAAGAGAAGACGATTGCAAAGCTCGCCGATTCGATCATCTCCGTTTGCGATGACTTGCGCCTAAAGCATGAAATCATCTTCGTCGATGACGGCTCAACGGATGCCACCTGGCATCGCATCCAGGAAGTCAGTGCATCATGCGATGTCGTTAGCGGCATTCGGTTCCGAAGGAATTTCGGGAAGGCAGCTGCACTCTCTGCCGGCTTCTCACGGGCCAGTGGCGATGTTGTGTTTACGATGGATGCCGATCTGCAAGACGATCCGGTCGAGATTCCAGCGTTCCTCGATAAGCTTCAGGAGGGATTCGATGTCGTCAGCGGCTGGAAGCAGAAGCGGAAAGATAAGTTGGACAAGACGCTACCCAGCAAGGTCTTTAATTGGTTGGTCAGCCGGATGACGGGCGTTCACCTTAATGACCACAACTGTGGATTCAAAGCTTATCGACAAGCGGTGACGAACGACGTCATTCTGTATGGCGAGCGGCATCGCTTTGTGCCCGTGCTTGCCGCAGCGAGAGGTTGGCGGATTGGAGAGATTCCGGTCGTTCATCATGCACGCGAATTTGGTGTGTCCAAATACGGCGTCTCCCGACTCGCCAAAGGCTTCCTCGATCTGCTCTCCATCTTCTTTTTGACAACGTTTGGAAAGCGGCCGCTGCACTTCGTCGGTGCCCTCGGGCTGCTCGCTTTTTTCTTAGGCGGTATGGGACTGTTTTATCTGTCTGCCATTCGAGTGCTTTCCTGGCGACTTGATTCCATGGAGGACTTCCATCTCCATACGTCGCCGCTGTTCTACTACTGCATTACCGCCATTCTGTTGGGAGCTCAGATGTTCCTGACCGGCTTGGTCGCTGAGTTGATCGTTTCACTCGCCGAGCAGTCGAAGTCTCCATTCAACATCGCGGAAGAAACTGACCCCGACCAGATTCTTCGGGGCCCGGATCCAGATCAGGATTCCGCACACGGGCGAACAATCGTGCAAGAACACAGGGAGTCGGCGTGATGGCGTCCGAGGCGGACACGAGACCATCGGAATCAGTACGCAGCGTCTACGTCATGCTCGCCGTCATCGCGATTTCGATCGTCGCGGGCCGAATCGCCGTGGTCGTTAGCCGCGAAGGCGACACCGCCTTCTTGAGCGCGAACGATCGATCCCGTTGGTGTACGATCGCATCGCTTGTAGAAACCGGATCGTATGAGATCGATTCGTACCTGACGCGAACCGGTGAGAAACGCAACCGGCGTCCCTGGTACACGATCGACCTTGTACGACATCAAGGAGACGACGGCGAGCTTCATTTCTACAGTAGCAAACCGCCCTTGCTTCCGACGATCTATGCCGGCGGCTATTGGCTTGTTCGGCAGTCGCTGGGGATGTCGCTTTCGGATCATCCGCTTTACCTCGCGCGGATCCTCTTAGCGCTTTTTAATCTGCCCGTTCTGGCGCTGTTCCTCTTGTGCACGATTCTATCGATCGACCGAGTCACTCGGACCCGATGGGCGAAGATCTTTTTGGCATCATGCGTTTGTTTCGGAACGATGCTCTTGCCTTTCACGGTGTCGCTGAGCAACCATTTACCAGCCGCCGCTTCCGCCTCCGTTGTACTCTTTTTCTTCACCAAATACTTCATCGGCTCCGAGCAACGACTCACACTCCCATCATCGGTGCTCGCGGGCTTGGCCGCCGGATTCTTAGCCGCCAATGAGTTGCCCGCGCTCTCGATCGTCGCCTTTTGGGGGGCCATGTTGTTATGGCTCGATCGCCGAAGCGTGATCGGATATTCGCTGGGTGTCGTCGTGGTCGGGATCGCGTTCTTTGCGGTCAACTGGATCGCGCATGGCAGTCTTCGACCGCCTTACACGCACCGGGGAATCGGTGACGAAATTGGGCAGTTCGATAGCGAATCAATGGAGGTTGATCCGCTCGCCTTGAAGACGTTGCTGACGCAAAAGGAACTCGCTTCGAACGACGATCAAATCGTTATCGAGCCGGCCCGTGTCGCCGGCCGCCTGCGAGTCTCCATCAACAAGCATCAGCTGTTTGCACTTCAGTTAACCGAAACGGATTCGTCGCCCGATAATCTTGCGGAAAAGAACGGAAGTCATTCGTGGACATTGCGGCAGTGGGATGATTGGTACGACTATCCGGGAAGCTACTGGGTCGACGGTCGGAGACAAGGCGTTGACTTGGGAGAACCTTCCCGAGCGACCTATTTGACCAATATGACGATTGGTCACCACGGACTTTTTTCGCTGACGCCGATTTGGTTGCTCGTGCCTCTCGGCTTTGTCGGATGCCTGCGCCCAGTCCGAGTCAATTCGCGGAACCACTACGACACGATGCGTTGGCGTGCATTGCTAGCAACCATCGTAATGTCCAGCCTTGTTTGCGCTGTGTTTTACGTGATGCGTCCGGAGATCGATCGAAACTACGGAGGCGTCAGCGTTTGCTTTCGCTGGATGCTCTGGTTTGCCCCGCTTTGGCTTTTTGCCATGTCTTTGCCCGTCGATTGGCTCGGCGAGCGGGCATGGGGCCGTGTGTTTTGCGTTGTTCTCCTGGCTGCGAGTGCGTCATCAATGTCGACGGCTCTTTCAAGTCCTTGGCAATCTCCCTGGCTCTATCGGTTTTGGGACTTTTTGGGCTGGCTCGGCCCGTGAAACTGCCACTACCATCGGCCGCAGGCTGTTGATCAGAAAATGAGAGGTCTTGGCCGAAGACCTGCCAGGTAGGAGACAAGAATTCGTTGAGCGGCAAGGAAGCCGAGTCGAACGCGAATGCGCCGGCGAGAGGAGTCTCTCGTTGGATGACACTTGCGCTGCTTGTCACGTCGATCGTCTTCCTGATTCGTTTCATTGCCCCGGACACGCTTGGGGAGCAAGCTCGGCGGCACGTGGAGTCGATTCTGCGTCAGCAATACCGCGGCTTGCGAGTGAGCATTGGTCGGGGCCGTGTCGAACCGAGTATTGGACTCATTCTGGAAGACATTCGAATCGGCGTCCCCGATCCGAACTCCGGCACTGTTCTTCATCCCGACGGAAACGCAAAGGGATGGTCGGGTCGTGAGGGGAGAGATCTTGTCAGCGTCGATCAATTGATCGTTGTTGCAGACGCCGATCCTGAGAAGCTCTTTCGCAAGGAGAATCCACTCTCGGCGAAGCGAATACGCATCGAGGGTCTGCACTTGCACGCTTGGGAAACTGACCAG
The DNA here is from genome assembly GCA_039025515.1 of Planctomycetota bacterium. Taxonomy (GTDB): domain Bacteria; phylum Planctomycetota; class Planctomycetia; order Pirellulales; family Pirellulaceae; genus Stieleria. The sequence goes on along the minus strand of JBCCOI010000183.1, from coordinate 5,099 downwards.
GGTCGATTCTCGCTCGAGCGTGTTTGGCCGCTACCGTCATTTGGCGAGGGTTCTTGTCCTCGGATTGAACTCCTAAACGGAACTGTTTCAGTCTATGGTCGGAATCCAGAGATACGCCCGATCGAGGTGAAGATCGCAAAGGCGTTGATCGCAAACTCTTCCGCACCGGATGTGTTGGAATCAGTCAACACGAACGAACAGTCCGGCACGATCGCTTCGAACGAACAGGTGACTTCGGTGGCCTTAGCAGGAGCCGCGTCCTTTATTGATCGATTCGAACTGAAGCTAAGAGTCTCCGGCGGCAAGGTCAACGCTGCAGCGGAACTGCGGGGCATACGCCTGCAAGATTCTGTTCTCGCACAGTTGCCGGATCGAGCTGCGGAGTTCGCAAGGTCTCTCACGGGACTTCAGTGTGTGGCCGACGCTGACATGAATGTTCGTTTCGACCAAGGTCGCGCGACATGGTATACCGTCAATGCACGGGTCAATGACGGCCGTTACCTTTCCGATCGTGTCAAGTTGCCAGTCCAAGGCATACGTGGTCTCGTGTCCTGCGATCCGAAGGGCGTGCGACTTCAAGCTTGCCAGGCCTTCTGGGGTGAAACGCGACTGACGCTTGATGGTCGATTGGATCCTTTCAAATCGCCAGTTGCAGCGACCTTGAACGTCACCGCGGACAACCTGATGCTCGACCAACGGTTGGCGGGAATCATTCCGGAACGACTGCAGGCCGCTTGGCAGAAGCTGCAACCTCGTGGATCGATCGACGTTCGCCGCGCAACGATCGAAATCCGAGAGGGGGAAATCATTCCGACTGCGGAGGTTCATTGTAAGGGCGTCGACGTCAGCTACCACAAGTTTCCCTTCCCCGTCACGCAAGTGACCGGCGTTATACGAGTGGACGGGAATCGACTTCGCAGCGAAGTGATGAGCGGCCGCATCGGTGGAGGATTGGTGCAATGCCTCTTCGACCTTCCCGTCGATCCGAAGAAGGGGCCGGAGGGAACATTCTCTGCCGCGATGAATGGTCCGATTGCGATCGATGACGAGTTGCTCGATGCTTTGACGGCACGTGGCGAAGACACATCGCAGCTTGAATCGTTCGTGAGGTCGCTAAACCCTCGCGGCGGAATTCATCTTTCTCGTGGAACGATCCGCATCGACGAGGAAGGCAGGAAGCATCAGGAATTTGATCTTCGCGTGGTCGACGGGGCACTTCGCTATCAAAAGTTTCCGTACTCGCTCTACAACGTGACCGGCCAGATCCGCGTTGACGGAGACCTCGTTCAACTCGCCGGCTTTCACGCGTCCAATGCCAACGGCGGTGCGTTGAGATGCGAGGGTCACTATCGTTTGAAGCCGAAACAACCGCCGCGATCTACGGCCGTTGAAGCGTTGGTGGGGCCTGTACTCTCGCTGCACTTCGATGCATCGCGTATCGCCTTCGATGAAGCACTCAGAAACGCCCTGCCGGCACCGTCCAAGCAGACATGGGATAGCCTTTGGCCGAGCGGAGTCCTGGATTCGATGCGGATCCGCTTGGAGCGACCCGCACGCGATACGCCGATCGATCTGTCGATCGTCGGACAGCAATTTGAATCCGATCGCATCGGCTCGGACACGCTTCGCTTGCTGCCAACGGCGCTGCCTTATCGACTGGACATCGTCGAAGGTCTCGTTCGCTACGAAGATGGCGAAGTCGTGTTGGAGTCCATCCGCGCGGAGCACGGTCAATCGCTTGTCTCCGCCGACGGGACGTGTCGGAAGCTTTCCAACGGTCGATGGTTGATGGCCATTGATATGCACAGCGGCAGCCGAGTCATTCCCGATTCCGAACTCATCAACGCGTTGCCGCAGCAAATGAGAGGCGCCATTCGCGGACTCAACTTGCGCGGCCCCGTTGGCGTGAGCGGTTTGAGTGAAACGCTTCTGTCCAGCGAACTGGATCCCGATCCGATCTTCGGTTGGGACATGCGATTGCAGTTGGAGGGAAACCGCATCGGCGAAGTCGGTCCCGTTCACGCATTGCGCGGGGAGCTTTCCATCCGCGGACGGAAAGATCAAACGGGACTCATTGCCGGCGGAGAAGTCTCCATCGACTCGATGCACGTCAACGACATTCAGCTCACGCGGCTTCGCGGGCCATTCGAGATCCGCGACGATCAGCTGCGTTTGGGCGGACGGGGAAACACGCAAGGGAATCAAATCGGAAGCAGTCCCATCGAAGGCCGCTTATTCGACGGAACGATTCAAATGGAGGGCGACGTCAAGCTTTCAGATGCGAGCTTCGATGTACGATTGGGGTTGGCCGAAGCAAAGCTGCCCTCGCTCTTGTCTGACCTCGGATATCCAAAGAACAGCCTCTCCGGCAAACTCGCCGCCTCCATGTCGCTCGAGGGGCTACTCGGAACAACCGATTTGTTGCGCGGCAGGGGGCACGCGAGCGTCCAGGATGCGAACCTTTACCAACTACCCGTCCTCGTTCAGCTGCTGAATGTTTTTTCGATCACTCCCAACGAAGACGTTGCGTTCACGAACGCCGAAACAGATTTTCTGCTCAGCGAAGAGCAAATTGACTTTCGAGACCTCAAGCTTTGGGGAAGCTTGATCCTTTTGCACGGCGGCGGTTCACTTGATCGAAGACGCGAGTTGGATTTGACGTTCGATACCGCGGTCTCGCCGCGAAACACGTTCACCCGTATCTTGCGTCCGATCACGGGCCAAAATTACACATTCTGGACGGTTGACGTGACCGGTCCACTCAGTGACCCCAGTGCCCAGCGAAGAGCGCTTGACGGGGTCGGACAAACCTTGGAACGCTTGCTAACGGGAATGGCAACCGGCGTCGAATCGAAGCGAAAAGATCGCGACGCCGGGATCGGGAGGATGTTTCGATAACCTTGGCATACGCCGCGTTCGACTTTAGTTGGGCAGCGCCACTTTACATCCAAACTTAACCTGAAGCGTCAGCGAGTGAACGAGTTACGGGAATCGCCTCGCTTACGCGTCGGGTTAGGATTGCGCGGCACTCTCGACGAAAGCGGCGCTGCCCAGCTAGATTCTCGCGTCGTTCATGACAGGCTCATGATTCACCCGGTGTTGATGGCAAGAATAAAGCACAAGGAATGCATGACTTCATCGAGCTCGCGGCGGTGATTGCGAGCGCCGTTTACGGCGTCATTCTGGCCCGCCGCCACGGCATGGACTTCGTCGGTGTCTTTTGCCTTTCATTCGTCGTCGCATTTGGTGGCGGCACGCTACGTGACTTGTTGTTGGATCGCCACCCGATGTTCTGGATTCGCGAGCATCACTACCCGGTGATCGTTTTCTCGATCGCTCTCGGAATGTCGCTGTTGCCGCATGTCCCCAAACGTGTTGAGAGTCTGCTGCAAGTTCCAGATGCTCTTGGCTTGGGGCTATTCACCGTTGCGGGAACCGCCGCAGCGGTGGAGGAGGGGACATCCATGTTTGTCGCGGCACTTCTCGGCGCAGTGACGGGGACGTTTGGCGGCGTCATCGGCGATGTCATCGTCAACCGCGTACCCAGTCTTTTTCGTCCGGCTCCACTGTTCGCGACCTGTTCGTTCAGCGGTGCGTGGGTCTTTCTCTTTCTCGATGCCGCGCCGGCAACCCGGAGTCTTGCCCCGGCCATCGCGACCGCGGTCGTGGTTGGATTTCGTCTCGCGTCGATTCGATGGAATTGGTCGCTGCCAAATATTGAAGAAGACGGATCGGACTCATCGAACAAAGGTGACTCGTGATGTTGCGAAGATCCCGAAGCTTCTTGATTGCGGCTCGCGGCATCGCGTCGGTAGCTCGGTCGGAGTTCAACTTTCGTCTTCAACTCTTGGCGGCGGTCGCTGTCACTGCGGCCGGCGCGTATTTTCAAATTGATGCATCCGAATGGATCGCTCAGAGCATCTGCATCGGCCTCGTTTTAGCTTTCGAATGCATGAACACCGCCATCGAAAAACTGTCCGATGTCGTTCAACCAGAAAACGACCCCGCCATTGAATTCATCAAAGATGCCGCCGCCGGAGCCGTATTGATTGCCGCCCTGACTTCAGTCGTAACCGCGAGTCTGATCTACGCACCGAGAGCCTTCTCGTTATCGTCGGCGATCACTCCATGATCGACAATTCGACCGGTGCGTATCATGCGAACTTGTTGTCGACCAAAAAGCTTTTGAATAACGGCAACCATAGGTCGTTTTCTTCGCCGCTTTCGCGTCCGCCAAAGCCATGCCCTCCCGCGGAAAAGACGTGCAGTGAGGACGGCACGTTCTTACGCTTCATCTCGGCGAACAGTTGCACGGCACCCATGCATGTGTACGGGTCATCGAATGCGTGTGCAAAAAAGATCGGCGGCGTCAATTCGGAAACCGTCAGATCATTGCGCAAGGTTTCCGAATCCCGGGCCGTGGTCAGGTAAGCGGTGTAGATCAAAGCCGCAAAGTCGACCTCGCACGATGTCTCGTCAAACTTATCGACCGGCACGTAGTGGCGAACCAAACCGAATGCGGCTCGGGTCGCGGTGTGGCCGCCGGCGGAGAAGCCCAGAACGCCGACGTGCTTCGAGCGAAGTGACGGGATTGCGTTCCCTCGAATGAGAGAAACGCTTCTTTGCAGATCTTGGACGGGCGGAAGCCAGCCGGGCTCGTGATCGCGGGATGGCACTCGATACTTCAAGACCGCAGCACTCACGCCATGGCTCTGCAACCAACGCGCGATTTCGATGCCTTCCAAATCCCACGCGAGAATCGAAAACCCGCCCCCGGGGCAAACGATCACCGTGGAATCGGAACCCTCCGCGGGGAAAAGGTGCAACTCGGGAACCGCGACGTTCCCGAGTCGGATCACCGGCTTTCCGGCGACCTCGCGGCCATCCGGCTTTGTCAAATCGCCTTCCGGCTCTGTGGGTTCATTCCAAGCCGGTGGCTGATTCGGCCAAACTTTGACGATGTCGGTCATCGACGCCTCCCTCGCGATCGGCCTCCTTTAGGAGCCTTTTTGTGATTCTCGATGTTGCTGTCAACAAGGATGGTAACCACTTCATTCCACGTCGGCACGACTCGTCTCCGTCGTGGTGTTTCTCCGTCT
>JBCCOI010000182.1:0-12286 GCA_039025515.1 Planctomycetota bacterium | reverse complement strand
TGCAGTCAGGAACCGTCGACCACGATCTGTCGCACGTCCGAACGCTCGATGCGACGACTGATATCGCCGACGGTATTCGGCAACTCGGCTGCGAAGTTGCGACCACGCTGCGCCGCGACAAAGCCATCATGGGCGTGTTCGACGAAGGCTGCATGGGCATGTTCAACGCGATCATCCCGGACCACCTCCTGAATCCGACCGGCGTGTTCAAGGAACGACTCAGCCAATCGGCTCTCTATCACGAAGCCAAACTGGTTTCCGACGAAGAAGCGATCGCCGTCCGTGTTTGGCTCGATGACGCTGGGATGAAATTTCACACCGGACCCAATCATGAAACGGATTTGACCGATGCACAGATCTTGGATCAATGCCGGATGTACATCGCAGCGATTCGAATCGCCGAGGACTTTGGTTGCGCATGCGTCGGAATCCAGTACCAACAGGGTTTGAAGGATCTTCTGCCGGCCAGCGATCTGGTCGAAGGAATGCTTAATGATTCGAACCGTCCCCCGGTGATGTCACGTGATGGTTCGCGAGAGCTGTATCCCGGCGTTCCGGTCACGCACTTCAACGAAGTCGATGAGTGTGCGGGGCTGGACGGGTTGCTGACGCAGCGAATCCACGCGGCGCTCGGGCAGCCAACCGAGAACACGTTACACGATCTACGTTGGTCCGACCGGGATCACAGCGGTACCGTCGATGACGAAGTCTGGGTGCTGGAGATCAGCGGCGCGGTACCGGCGTCGCACTTCGAAGGTGGCTGGTCGGCGGCGGAGGGTTTCCGCCAACCGCCGATGTATTTTCCGGCCGGAGGCAGCACGATCCGCGGGATCAGCAAGCGAGGTGAGATCGTTTGGTCGCGGATCTTTGTGGCAGACAACAAATTGAAGATGGATCTCGGGCGTGCGACTGTAGTCGATCTACCTCGCGAAGAAACAGAGCGACGTTGGAATAGCACGACTCCCCAGTGGCCAATCATGCATGCGGTGCTGCACGGCGTGAGTCGCAATCAGATGATGGCGAGGCACAGAGCCAACCACATTCAAGTGGCCTACGCCCATTCCGCTGCCGAAGCTGATCAAGCGATGCATGCCAAAGCGATCGCTGCGGCACAGTTGGGCATGGAGGTCGCACTGTGTGGGGTCTGAAAAGTCGCCCGTCGGCTCCGCCCGACGGATGGCTGGTAGCCACCGAACGTGTAGCCATCAAACGGAGTCGATGGACGACTTTGGTGTTGTCTACTTTCTTGCTAGCGGGTTCGCACGCCGCTGCCAGCGATCCGTTCGTCCGACCCGGCCATGGCGTTCCCGCTGACCGTCCCGTTTGGGGGCACCGTCACGGCATTCAAATCGGCATCGCGCCTACCAAAGGACCAACGCGAAGCGATCGTCAGTGTCGAGTCATCCGCGACGTCATCCACCGCGTAAAGTGACCGCGTGCCCAAGAGTTGGCGGTATTTGGGTCGCCCAAATGTTCAGTCGTGGCTCGTCCGTCCCGATTCGCAAACCTTCTTCGGCGTCAATGCTCGCGATACCTATTGGGGGATCGGTGCCAAGATCCCCGGCGGCCGGTCGATCGAAAATTTCGAAATTCGTCGTCCATTCGTGGACGGGAAGTCGCTGCGATTTCAAATTGAATTAAATGAAGAAAATGAGAGTTAGCGTGATGAGTCGACATGTCTGTCGCATCTGCTTCATCGTTGCGATGCTTTTTGGTTTGCTCGTCGCGAGATCGGGTCTTGCCTACGCAACCAAACCCAACATCATTTTCATCGTTGCCGACGATCTGGGTTTCGGAGATGTTGGGTATCACGGCAGCCGCATCAAAACGCCGATCATCGACGCACTCGCTGCGAAAGGCACGCGGCCGGAGCAATTCTATGTTCAACCGGTTTGTTCGCCGACGCGAGCAGCTTTGATGACGGGGCGGTACCCCTTTCGATACGGGATGCAGGTCGGCGTCGTTCGCCCATGGGCATCGCATGGCTTACCGGTCAACAAAACAACTCTTCCAAATTACCGCTGCGGTCAGCAAATGGCATCTCGGACATGCCGATGCGAAATACTTGCCGGGCGCTCGAGGATTGCCGCTTCGCGAAGAAGGCTACGCGGCGGACCTGATCGCAGCCGAAGCATGCCGGATTGTCGAGGACCACAATCCGTCTGTGCCTTTGTTTCTCTACGTCCCCTTCACTGCCGTCCACACACCGTTGGAAGTCCCCAACGAAGAGCTTGCGGCCTATGAACATTTCAAATTCAAGACACGTCAAACTTTCGCCGCAGTGACGACGCGGATGGATCGCTGCATTGGCAAGGTTCTTGATTCGGTGGATCAGAGATTGGATGCCCGGCAGACGCTGATTGTGTTCTGCGGCGATAACGGAGGCATCCAGACGCTCGGTTCCAACGGAAAACTACGCGGCGGTAAAGGTATGGTTTACGAGGGAGGCATCCGAGTTCCCGCGATTGTCAGATGGCAAGGGGTGACGAAACTTGGCACGCGAATCGACACTCCACTTCACATCGTCGATTGGTTTCCAACGCTCATTAATCTTTCTGGACAGTCAATCGATTCAGCCGAGAAGCTTGACGGTCGAGACCTCTTGCCGATCTGCCGACCGCAAGTAGTCAGAGAGGTTACAAACGATGATCGCTGAGGGGAAAGCTCAAAAGACGAGCAACCGGCGGGTTCCATCGGTCTCTCAATCCCGACGAAGGCCTGTGTGAAAAACGGGCGCGACTGGGCAATCGATACCTTCGTATCTGTGTGCGATGCGATCTTCGAGTTGCTACCTGAAAAGGAATTCTCAAGACTGACTGGCAAATGGGGCCGCGGTGATCCTACCAGTTAGGTGCGGACACAACGTCCGATGAGTGAAGCTCGATTGCACTCTCCTACGCAAAAACAAAAAAATGCCGCGAGAGTCTTGCTCCCGCGGCATTTCGTTATCAAGCGGATTGAAACGTCTTAGAGGTTGGGCGTGGTATAAGGCTCGACATCCCCGACCATGTGGAAGTGGTTGTGGTCGATGTAGACCACTTCGACTGCTTCGCGGTCATGCAGCGTGTGGGGTACGGGGTAACCGACGGTTGTCCTTTCCTCGAAGTAGATCGTGCACTTGTAGTGTGCGTGATGCAGTTGGGCCGGCCCGATCAGAGGATAGAAACGCGGCGGGTCGACATAGTCGGCAATCTTCTCTTTGATGATGCGAACGTCGTTACGCTGTTTTTCCCAGAGTAACGGGATGCCGCCTTGAACCGGGCGTGCTTTTTCGAGAGCACGAATGACTTCATCGTCGCTGGGTGGGTCGAGTGCGATCGGCGGTCCGCCACTGGTGACCGGTCCGAGGATCGGTACTCGATCATAGCGCTCTTTGAACTGGAAGTCCTGCTCGGCTTTGTGCTGGTAGTAGGGACTTACGGGAATCGGATATCCGAGGAAACCGATGTTGTAGCCGTTCGTGACTCCGAAGCAGCCCGTCGTACTGATCGCAGCAACGGCGAGTGTGGCCAGCGTCAACTGGCGGGTCACCCGTCGTGGGGTCGAACGTGTCGCCGCGATTCGGCGTGGATTGTTGAGACTGTTCGTCTTGGTGGTCATCCGAGCAACCTTCCGTGGTTTTCGATAACTGGGCCGTCGCTGGTTCGATCATCCTGGTGATCAAACGATGAGGCGTCGGCGAGGTTCCGCTTGTAGTGACTGTTATCGTGAGAAGTTATATCGATCTTGCGGGTAATTCAGGACTTTTGCCGATTCACGTTTGCCAACGGTTTCATGATCGGTTTCACGCAGCCACTTGCGGACATTCCGTAGGACTCCGCGTGAAGAAAGTGCATGTTTGAAGGGCTCGAAAAGCAGCACCATTTTTTGCTTCCGCGCGACACACTTTCACCGCCTTTGTGCCAAGCCGATAAAGTCGGAACGCAAACTACTCGGAGAAACAAGAACCTTCATGAACGAATCCCTCCATCTTCGAAATGATGCGATCATTGAGACGGTCGACAGGCTCAGTCGGCGGATCGAGGACCGTTTCCCCGGAGCTGGGCTATCGGAGCTCTGTCAAAAGCTTCAAGTAGTCGCGAAGCAGTCTGCGATTCGAGCCCAGGGGATCGGCCGCCGCGTTACATGGATTCGAGCCTGCGGCTACTTGCTTGCCGGTCTCGTGATCACCTTGCTGATCGGGACCATCTGGTATGTGACCCACACCGTTCGCTGGAAAGACGAGGCCGTTGGCTGGGTCGATCTGATTGCGACGTTTGATGCGGCCACGAGCGGTCTGATTGTCTTGGGAGCAACGCTTTACTTCTTGATCAGCCTTGAAATTCGAATCAAACGCAAGCGTGCGCTTTCAGCGATTCATGAGTTGCGGTCAATCGCTCACGTCGTCGACATGCATCAATTGACGAAGGACCCCGAGCGGGTGTTGAAACGTTACAGCCAAACGACTCACTCGCCCAGCGCGACGATGACGGCATTCGAGCTAAACCGTTACCTGGATTACTGCACCGAGATGCTATCGCTCATCGGAAAAATCGCAGCCCTCTACGTGGAACGGTTCGATGACCCGGTCGCGGTAGCTGCCGTCAGCGAAGTCGAGCAGTTGACGACCAGTCTTTCACGCAAAATCTGGCAAAAGATCATCTTGCTAGGCCAGTTAAACGTAACGTCGACGTCCTGACCCTCGAGTCGCACGCCGAAAGGCCGGTGGATTCTCGCACGATGCCAGAGTTTGTTACGCCAATTTCGAGATGGCCTCTGCAACCAGGGCTGGGTCGTCTTTCTCGCGTAGATGTGCGATTTGCTTCTCGTCCATGCCGGCCTTTTCCAAATGGCTGCAGAGACGCTTCCAGACCGTCTCGCGTTTCTTTCCTTCGCTCAGATACAGCTCTGTAATCGCCTCTTGGGCCTTTTGGATACCGATCGCATCGCGGTTTCGGTAGTAGTTCTTGATGATCTTTTCTTGGTAGGGTGAACGATTCGCGGTCATAACGACTCCGGATGAAATGGCGTTCGGCGGACAAATTGGGCCCGCAATGCCCCTGGTTATCGGCGGCTGAATGCTTCGCCTATAGTATGACCTGAGGGTATTTTTTCGGAAGGGAATTCAAGAACGAATCCGAAGTGAGGACAGACGACTGATGCTTGCATGTCGTGGAGTGCGTGGGGCGACCACGGTGAGCGCGAACGACCGCGACGAGATCTTGCTTGCTTCGCGTCAACTGCTCGCACTGATGATCCGTCAAAACGGAATTGATTCGCGCGACATCGCGAGTGCCCTCTTCACGGTGACGAAGGACCTTTCAGCCGAATTTCCCGCGCTCGCGGCGAGGCAACTCGGCTGGCTGGAGGTTCCACTTCTCTGCGGTTACGAAATCACGGTGGAGCGGTCGCTTCCAAAATGCATTCGTGTTCTCCTGCATTGGAATACCGAAAAGTCGCAGTCGGAGATTCAGCATATTTACTTGCATGAAGCCGTGAACCTGCGGCCCGACCTCAGTAAGCTGCCACCCGTCGATTTCGAAGAACTCGAGCGGTGGATTCAGACGCAATTGGCGTCCGACGCTCATTAGTCAACGAGGCAATAGGTTTTGGCACGATCCTCCAAGGTTCACTTCAGACCGGCTCCGGAACTTAGCCTCATTCATGCGGCCTTCGTGGTGGCAACGGGTGGATTGTGCAGTGACGAACGATTGGAGTCTTCCCTGAGGGGGCCGACGAGCGAGATCAACACCCGTCTACTTTCCTCGATGGCCGACACGCAGCTTTTCTGGTCGCATCTGTTTGCAAGCGTCGCAGCGGGACAAACGCCCCGAGACTGCTGCGCCGCTGCTTTCATCGCTGCCGGCGGAAGTGAACTTCAAGCCGAACAATCGGCGGCCGGACTCGCGAGTCTATTGGACGACTGCCGGATCACCTTCAATGGCAGATTTCCAAAACTGGCTGACCAATTGAAACTGCGATCCGGACCGCTTCGCGATCGATGGCAGACCTTCGGGCCTGGCCTTCTCATCCAAACGGCTGGTCGAATCTGGGGCTCCAAGCCGCCGGAGGAATGGTGGCCCGAGGATGTCAACTGTCTTCTCCTGCAACCGTTGCGTGGTGGCGATGGAGGTTTCGATTCAGGCGGACAGCGAGTTTGGATGGAAGCCGTGTTGACCGACGTCGATCCTCAGGTCAGCGAAGTTCTCCGGCTCGCTTATTGGGTTACGCAAGTTGCCGTTGGACGCCATCTCGATTCGACGTTGGGTCGCGTCGAGGATGGTTCACATCCGGAGGACTTTGGTTCCGGAACTCATCGCCGGACGACGCTCCCTTGGCGACTCGGATGCGTGCCGTTGGTGCTGGAAGCTGCTCGTGAGTTGGAAGTGCTCTCCGCACGCGAACTTCCCATCGAAGCCGCGCTCCGGCTTTGGAGGCTCGGTGATGCGAAGACGGCTGCGCTCGTTTCCGATTGGTGGCAAACTTGGCGCGGTCTGGAAGATCCGATTCCGGTGGCTCTTAAGGCACTCGAAGTCATCTTGGATCGGGATCAAAAAAGGCGTGCCGCTATTTCACCGGAAGCGTGATTTATTCGGCATTGAAAGAAGCGAATGAAACAGAAACGGATCGATCTCAATCGTCTCGATGTTGACGACTACTTCGAGCAACTCGCGAGCTGGTTGGAATTGGAGGCCGACGCTGAACGGGCGCGGATGGCGAAGCGTCGCAAAATCCAAAACACGCGTGATGCCGAACGTTCCGGCGAAACGTTACTTGGATTGGTCTTGAGGGATCACCAAACCGGATTGGCGGGGCGTTTCCTATTCGACTTTTCGAAGTCCGACGGGCGCCCCCTTCCGATGAATCGACTGAAAGTCGGTTCGCCCGTTGTTCTTTCCGACCAAGACGACATCGGCGACCAAGGAATCCCCGGTGTTGTCAGCAAACGGAAAGCAACATCGATTCAAGTTGCTACCGAAAAGTGGCCTTCGGCGCGACTTTTCCGGCTTGATCTTTCGCCCGACGAAACGACGCGCAGACGACAACTCGCCGCGATGGGTGCGGCCAGGATGGTAACGGGTCGTGGGCGACAGCTTCGCGATATGGTTCTCGGAAGGCGCGACATTCGTAGTGCGAACAACGAAGACGTCACGGTGACCGATTGGCTTTCTAATCTTAACCCTCCGCAACGGGACGCGGTCCGATTTGCGCTCGCTTCGCCGGACATTGCCATCCTTCACGGGCCCCCGGGGACCGGAAAGACGACGACGTTGGCTGAAGTCATCTATCAAGCGGTTCGCCGGGGAGAACGTGTGTTGGCCTGCGCGCCCAGCAACACGGCGGTCGACAACCTGCTCGAGCGTTTAGTGGCGATGATGCCCAACGTTTTGAGAGTGGGGCACCCGGCAAGAGTTTTCGAATCGTTGCGTGGTCACACGCTAGATGAGATGGTCGATGCCGATCCGTCGGCGGACGTTCTGCGAGAGATGAGACGTGAACTGGAGGAGTTGCTGCGTTCCGCATCGCGCCCATTTCGCGGTCGCGACGCTCGGAAACGTAAGGGCTTGATCTATTCGGCGGTTGGCGAATTACGCGGACAGATCCGATCGTTGGAAAGAAGTGTCGTCCGAAGCGTGCTGGACAATGCGGATGTCATTTGCACGACGACCACGATCGATGATGACTTGCTGGGGAAAGCCGAATTCGACTTGGTGGTAATCGATGAGGCTTGCCAATGCACTGAATCGAGCGTTTGGCAGGCAATCTTGCGTGCCGGCCGCGTCGTCATTGCCGGTGATCATTGCCAGCTTCCACCGACGGTGCTTTCGGATCAGGCGGCATCGCAGGGGATGCGCGATTCGATGATGCATCGACTGATTGAGCGGGAGGGGCCAGCCATCTTCCGTAGATTGACTGTCCAATATCGAATGCATGAAGCCATCATGTCGTTCTCGTCGAATAGCTTTTACGAGGGTTCGCTGGTCGCCGATGCGAGCGTGTCGGCCCATCGACTCTGCGATTTGAAATCGGTCTCGGAAACCGAGTTGACGTCTACGCCGTTGCTTTTCGTCGACACGGCCGGTGCCGGAATGGAGGAGAAGATAGAAGACGATGGGGAGAGCAAATTCAACGAGGGCGAAGGCAAAGTCATCCTCGGTTTCGTCAATGATTTGATCGATAGCGGTGTGGATCCCGCATCGATCGCCGTCATCGCCCCCTATGCCGCACAGGTTCGATGGCTGAGAAACAGACGCGAACTTCGTGAGATCGAAATCGACACCGTCGACGGGTTTCAGGGTCGCGAAAGGGAAGCGGTGCTGATCACCACGACGCGTAGTAATGATCGTGGCGAGATCGGATTCCTTGGCGATGAGCGACGTATGAATGTGGCTCTCACTCGAGCGAAACGAAAACTGATCGTTGTCGGCGACAGTGCAACACTGGGAACGAGCGAGTTCTTCGTCGCGATGCTGGACTACTTCGAAGCTCTCGGATCCTACCGCAGCGTTTTCGAGTTCCTCTCAGATTGACGAGCCCACCGACGCCGCGATCCGCAAGCTTCTGATGCGGATCGACAAGCCGGCGCGGAAGGCGATTAGCCCATTTCGATTTCGTATCCGCTTCGGTAAGGACGAGCGAGCATGGAGTTCGCCTGATCGTCTCCCACGATCTGCTCGGAAGTATCATCCCACTCTAGACCACGCCCCAGCCGAGCGCTGATCCCGGCGAGGTGGCAGACGTTCAACATCTGCATGTGCGAGTGAACATCGCTGATCGGTTCCTTTCGCTCCTTGGCACAATACAAAAAGTTCGCCCAGTGAGCCGAACGTTCGTTACGCTCGATGGGCAGGTTCTTGTAGACCTTCGAGATCGCGTCTTCGGGCAGGGGGCTATCTTTTAAGTCTTCGACAGGCTTACCGGCCAGACGACGACGATTGACAAAAATCCGACCCTGATCTCCGGTGATCAACACGCCGTTGTCCGTATCATTTCGGATGATCATTTTTGTGCCGCCCGGATACTTCACGTCGAACATGAATTTCGTCGCGGTGTTGTAGCGGTCCTTTTGAACGGCATTTCCTTGGGTATCGAAATCGACCGGATGATCGGCCGTTCCTTCGATCGAAAGGGGCCCCGCGGCCTGCCCGTTCAACTTGAGTGCCCAATTGCAGATATCGACGTGGTGTGCGCCCCAATCGGTCAACTTGCCACCGCTGTATTCGTACCACCAGCGGAATTCGTAGTGTCCATTCGTGTTGCCTCGCCCCTTGCCATTCTTGGCGGGTAGGTTTCGATACTCCGCGAAGGGCGCGGGGCCGATCCAGCGGTCCCAATCGAATCCGGCGGGGACCTCGGCGACCGGAATCGCCGGACTCTTGGGTGCGCCACCGATGGCGGCTTGCACTTCTCGAATCTTTCCGAGCCTTCCTTCAGCAACGATTGCCATTGCTTGGACAAAGAGATTGAAGGTGCTGCGCTGTTGCGTGCCGACCTGGACGACGCAACCCGTTTCCTTTTGAACCTTTCGAATCAACTTGCCTTCGTCAACGGTGAGCGTGAGGGGCTTCTCACAATAGACGTCTTTACCGGCCAGCATCGCTTCGATGAGAGGCTTGGTGTGCCAGTGATCTGGAGTCGCGATGTGGATGGCATCGATGTCCTTTCGGTCCAGTATTTCACGGTACTCTTTATGGATGCTCGCCTTGCCTTTGCTGAGCTCATTATTGGCCGAACTCGCGCGTTGCTCATCGACATCGCAGATGGCAACCACATCCACCCAGTCCTTAGCGGCACGCATGTTACCCCGTGCCATTCCACCCGAGCCGATCACGCCCATCGCAACCCGGTCATTCTTGCTCTTCGTTTCGTCAGCCAGCGTCCGAGGTGCCGAAAAGAAATAGGGCGTCGACACGGCGGCGCCGGATGCCGCGGCCGTTTTCAAAAAACGGCGCCGCGTCTTGGTTGGGGTCGTGCCAGACACGCTGGGGTGTTGGCTGGAAAGCGAACCGGTATCTTTGCGTTCGGTCATGGCAACGGAGGTAGCTGGAAGGGAGTGATTGGGAGGCGGGAAAATCGCCTTGACGGTTTGTTGCGAATTTCCCGCTCCAGTTTAGTCAATCGCTAGACGACCGACACGCCCCAGAAATCACTCGCAATTTCAATTCGTATCACAGAAGCGATCGACAGGAGACAAACCTTGGAATTCAATTGCCCGATGTGTGGAAAGCGATTTCAGGCCGGACCCGAAAACGCGGGTAAAGCTGTTTATTGCCAATCCTGTGGCCAGACGATTCGAATACCAACCGAGGAGGCGGCGGTCGAGTTTGCCGAAGACAACTCCACCGTTGACGGCGACGACCGATTCTCCGCCGGTGAAATCGAAATGAGCACCGCTCCGGTCACGATGAGAGGCGGGCAATCCAACGACGGTGTCTCACGTTCCAGCGATGAGATTGACTACGAAGTCTTTGGTCATGAGACCCAATACGTCGAAATCACGCTCGACCCCGGCGAACAAACGATCGCGGAAGCCGGCGCATTGATGTACATGTCTGATGGCATCGAAATGGCGACCGTCTTTGGAGATCCCTCCAAACAAGACACCGGATTGTTCGGAAAAGTACTCTCGGCGGGCAAGCGGTACCTGACCGGAGAAGCACTGTTCATGACAACGTTCACCAACAACTCGAACCGCCAAGCCAAGGTTGCTTTCGGGGCTCCGCATCCGGGTCGCATGGTTCCGCTTCACCTGGATCAGTTGGGCGGCCAGATCATCTGTCAGAAGGACGCTTTCCTTTGCGGAGCACGCGGCATCACCGTGGACATCGCGTTTCAGAAAAAGATCGGTGCAGGACTCTTCGGCGGCGAAGGCTTCATCATGCAGCGGCTCAGCGGTGATGGGATCGCGATCGTCCATGCGGGAGGCACGATGATGTATCGTGAGCTTGAACAAGGTGAGACGCTCAGGCTGGACACCGGGTGCTTGATGGCGATGGGGCCTTCGGTCGACTACGACGTGCAGTTTGTCGGCGGTTTGAAAAATGCCTTCTTCGGCGGCGAGGGGCTTTTTCTGGCAACGGTGCGAGGGCCGGGACCCGTCTGGCTGCAGTCCCTCCCGTTCTCTCGATTCGCGGGTCGGATGGCTGCTGCAATTCCGTCAGCCGGGAACACGAGAAAGGGCGAAGGAACGGTGTTGGGTGGCCTGGGTGAAATGTTTATGGGTGACTGACGACAGGGCTCTCGCGGTCGCCCGTCCGGTGCGATAACGTACGGTTTTACGATCGCAATACACGTACGGCGGCGGACGGCCGCGATGCCATGGCACTCTCCCCGGACACCCTGGAATACGATCTTGCCGAAGCGATTGAGGCTCGCGATGCCGTTCGCCTGCGTCAACTGATTGACTCGGCTGAATTCGTTTTGATCGCCGTTGCCGAAGATGAGGGCGACGAGGAAGAAGACGAGGAAGCCAGCGCGAGCGTCTTTAGTACCCAAGTTGACGAAGCAGATCTTCTCGTCGCATTCACCAACGAGGAGGCTGCAAGCGAGTTCGTGTCAGAAATGGGTGAAGAGTTCGATGACGACGAGGAAATTGAAGGCTACGTCCTCGATGGAGATGCTCTGCTTGACTACATGCCTCCGGAGCATGGGCTTTTCTTAAATCCGGAAAGTGAAGATCCAATGATGATCGACGAGGAGTTACTGGGGCTCATCCAAAAAGCAGACGGGCAACCAGAGTAGGAGTTGCCATCATGTCGGAGCCCGTCGAACAAAAAAATGCTTCGCCGGCTCGGCAATTGGAAAACCCCTACCAGGCTCCACTGCAGGATTCATTTCGTCCGACAGATTCGGCACGCACGCCCTCCGACTTCATCGATGTTCCCTTACGGTTTTGTGGAACGATCGATTCGAAGGATCTCATCAGGGCGATCACCAAATTCGGGCTGCGCCGGGATTTTAAGGTGCGTCAGCGACTGTTCATTGGCGTGCTCATTATCGCGCTCGTCGTTCTCGGTGTCGTGGGAGCTGAAAGGATCCCTCAAGGGGACTGGAATTTCATTCCTGCCGCAACTCTTGTGCTGGCGGGCCTCTTGGGAGCTCGATGGATCAATCAGGTCTTCTTCATTCGAATCTTATCGATGCTTCAGTTTGCTTACGGCGAGATTGAAGGAACCATCGACGGTGAGACATTTCGAGTCTGCAAAAAGAACTACGAATACCGATGTTCGATGAATGAACTCGTTAGTTGCATCTCCGCGGCGGACGTCATGGTTCTTTCGTTTCATCGAGTACATCTCATGTGGTA
>JBCCOI010000181.1:0-12288 GCA_039025515.1 Planctomycetota bacterium | reverse complement strand
GGGCAACGGAGCGTCGGGATCTGCGTCCGCCACGGCTCGTAGTTGTCACGCCACGGACGTGGCCCCATTGCAGGGTAGTCAGGGAAGCTGGCGTGAATTCCATCTTCATACGGATTACTGATTTGTTCCCAGAGCCCCTGTTGCTCCATGAACGGTGTGATTCCAACCAACCAGCTAAGACGCCAGAAGTTGTTGTCTAAGTTAGATGCGTTGAGCCCGCCTCGCGAACCTTCCACCCAGGTACCACCCGACTGCATCGGCAGGTTCTTGTACGTGGAATGGTAGTTGTGGAGCGCCAAACCGATCTGCTTAAAGTTGTTGCTGCAACTCATGCGGCGTGCAGCCTCACGAGCAGCCTGTACGGCGGGGAGCAGTAACCCCACCAAGATTCCGATAATTGCGATGACCACCAGGAGTTCAACGAGGGTGAAACCATTGGTCCGCCGAGAAAATCGACTCATTGAGTGAACCTCAGAGCAAAACGTAGGAAAAGGAGAATAAGGGAGTAGAACGGTCCCAACCGGAGTCTACAGGAAATCGGACCCGCATTGCGAACCCGTTCGGTCGGAATCGGTCATTTTTTTGAGGAAAAATGAGCACCTCATTAGGCGATTTTCGTTCGCATGTGATCCATTGCCGTAGGCGTTCGGTTGTTTTCGCCTGGGGATCTTGACGAAATGGCTGCCACTCGCCCAAGGCTTTAGCCGAAAAACTTGGCGATGTTACGCCATTAAAAAACCGTTGGCAAACTGCCAACGGTTTGATGCATCTTGCGGCGACTCAACGCCTGAGGGGGTTTCACGCCATTCTCCACTAGGGAAACGACGCGTTTTCAACGGAAGTTAGTTCTGGGCTTCGTCGTCTGCCGCGTCGCCCATCGACTCATTTTCGTATTCGTCATCCGACATCGCTTCTGGATCCTCATCGACGACGGTCGTTTCGGTGCCAGCACCGCATCCGGTCATCGCAGCGGTGCAGGGAATTGCCAAGAACGCCAAAAGTGCAAGAAGCTGTAGCTTGCTCATCAGTTTCTCCTCAGGGAAAGAATATCAACTCAACTACAAAGAGACCAAATCCGAACGAGCGCTGCAATCCGCCGACGAAAATCTTCGAAATTGCCATTCGCTCTCCGAACCAAGAATAATTAGCGAGGATCGTAAGCTCCGCTTCCTAGACCTGGCCCCCGTGGAATGAAGTGACACATGATGATTCCGAGGAAGTAAAGGAACATCAATGGAACGGCCAAGGCGATCATGCTGGTCACGTCCGCCGGCGTCAGAAGCATCGAAAGAAAAAAGATCACCAGAATCGCAACCCTCCAACTTCCCACATAACTCTGCGTTTCGATCAGACCAATTCTCTGCAGGAAAAGCATGACAAGCGGCAACTGGAAAGCGATGCCGAACCCCAAGGGAAGCAGCAACACAAAGTTGATGTAGTAGCTCAGCCGCGGCTCCACAGCAACGTCCATACTGCCGTTGAACGCCAGCAAAAAGTTGAGCACGTAGTGCAGGACAAGGAAAAACGCCAATACAACACCGGACACGAAGAGCGTTACGCTAAACGGCAGATACAGATAAACATACTTGCGTTCATGCCGGTGCAGCCCCGCAGCGACAAACTGCCAAAGGAAATAAAACACGCCCGGGGAGGAAACCACGGCGCCAACGATCAGGCCCGCCTTGACCCAGATCATAAACGACTCCTCGACCTTGAACGTACTAAGACCCGACGTGTCCCGTTCCAACTGCACCCTGGGCTTCAGCATCGACGGGTCGGGGAGCGATTTCAGAATCTCGGCGATCTCACGGGGCCTTACGCGCGTGACCGTCTCGCCATCCGCTTTACCGGTTTCGATCGACGTCGCGTCGAGATTTTGCAATTCGTCGGGGATTTCGTAGACGACTTTCCACTTCAACGAGCGTTCCGTCATGATCGGCAACAGCTTTTGCACCGCCGGATCTTCCATGTCATCGTAGCCGAGCAGTGACAGGTGCTTTTGCGCATTGAAGTCCAGAATCGCGACCTTGAGCGGCTCGGCGACATACCGTACGACCCGGTTGGCGACGGTCAAACCGAGCCCGAGTCCTATGCCAAGACAAATCAACGCACGGACCAAACTATGCCGCAACTCTTCGAGGTGCTCGCCAAAGGTCATCGTCGAATTATCAAACAGATCGTCCTTCGGGCTCGAAAGCCTGGGAGCGGAGGTCTGCTTGGGATTGGCGGTGGCGTCCATGAATCTTTCCATTCAACAAGGGGTTGCGAGAAACGACTCAACCCTTCGCCAGAACCCTTTTCGGCCAACCAAACATGAACCGGTCTGGGACTGAATTTGATACAAATTCGCCGGCGTTCTCGGAGGAAGTATCGAGTACCGGAAGCGAAAGGCACATAGAGGCGCTCCGATGGCACACCACGCATCGCCCTTGGCCGATCGCGGTGTGAAGATCGCTTCATCTACGTTATACCCACAGCGAGCCAACTTGCCAGCTCCAACGTCCGTTTCAAGCCGGCTTTTCCCATGAAAAGCACGCTCATTCCTTGCCAGAAATCCTGCTCAAACGATGACGCCTGCCGCATACCCACTTCGTTTTGCCCCCTTGATCAAGCACACCATCTGGGGAGGAAACAAGCTGGGAACGCTGCTCGGTAAATCGATCGGCTCCACGGGCGATCATGCCGAGAGTTGGGAGATTGTGGATCACGGAAAGGATCAGAGCATCGTGACAAACGGAGCCCTGCAGGGCACATCGCTCGGGGAACTGGTTCGCGATCATCGAGAGTGGTTGATGGGAGAGCACTACAAATCGGGATCCGGAGGCCCGAATTCGCCTCAGCCCGAGGGCACATTCCCGCTGCTGCTCAAGTATCTCGATTGCAACCGCGTGCTTTCCGTGCAAGTCCATCCTGATGACGAGTATGGGCAGAAAATGGATCCGCCCGATCTGGGGAAAACCGAGGCTTGGTATGTCGTCGATGCGGAACCTGGAAGCCTGATCTACGCGGGTCTACGATCCGGCGTCGACCGCAGTGAGCTTTCCAATGCGATGAAGCACGGCAAAACGGATGAGGTTCTGCACCAGTTCGAAGCCCATGCGGGCGATTGTGTCTTCATTCCCGCAGGTACCGTCCATGCATTGGGTGCCGGGCTTGTCATCGCCGAGATACAGCAGTCCAGCGACACGACCTTCCGTCTATTCGATTGGAATCGTGTCGGGTCGGATGGCCAACCGAGGCCACTTCACATCGAGGCCTCCCTCGACGTCACCGATTACGAAACGGGGCCGGTCGCACCGATACAACCAAAACCGGGAATGGCTGGAATGCAGCCGCTGGTCGCTTGTGACAAGTTTGAGCTCTTCTCGCTCGCTGAGTCAGAATCGCAGATTGGTGGAGATGGACGTTTCCATATTCTGACTGTTCCCCACGGATCGGCCGAGCTACAGACATCCAATTTAAGCCTGACGCTACGCCGTGGAGAGAGCGTCCTGCTTCCCGCATCAATCGACGCGTGCACGCTTCGAGTCGAACAAGCGTCCACAGTTTTGTCAGCTTGCCTACCGCTCGCTTGATCAGCCCTTGGTCGCCGGCCACTCGGGCAGCGAAAACGTTGCGACCGAGTTTGGCGGGTGTGAAAGCGTCATATCCTTTACGTTTACGAATCGCTCCGTAAAGAAAGCTCGGACGAGTCAGAGCAATTGCCGCATTGGCGCTCGCAAGGCTCACTGGATGCAGCCTACGATCCCACGAACGATCTCGATGTAGGCCGCCATCGAGGAGCCCTCAGGCGACGAAAATGCGGCAGACAAACACAAACCGCTGCCGTATTGGCGCTCGCAAGGCTCACTGGATGCAGCCTACCATCCCACGAACGATCTCAACCTAGGCCGTCATCGAGAAGCCCTCGGGCGACGAAAATGCGGCACACAAACACAAACCGTCGCCGCATTGGCGCTCGCAAGGCTCACTGGATGCAGCCTACCATCCCACGAACGATCTCAACGTAGGCCGTCATCGAGGAGCCCTAAGGCGACGAAAATGCGGCAGACCATCACAAACCCCGTGCCGCATTGGCGCTCGCAAAGCTCACTGGATGCAGCCTACTGTTCCACGAACGATCCCAATGTAGGCCGTCACCGAGGAGCCCTCAGGCGACGAAAATGCGGCACACCAGCACAAACCGGTGCCGCATTGGCGCTCGCAAAGCATCACTGGATGCAGCCTACGATCCTACGAACGATCCCAATGTAGGCCGCCATCGCGGAGCCCTCGGGCGACGAAAATGCGGCAGAGAAACATAAACCCGTTGCCGCATTGGCGCTCGCAAGGCTCACTGGATGCAGCCTACTGTCCCACGAACGATCCCAACGTAGGCCGTCATCGAGGAGCCCCCAGGCGGTAAAGATCCTGACCAATACTTATCGCTTCCCGGCCGGTTCGACGATGTTTTGGATTGGCGTGCGTGCAGCTTCAACCGCAGCGGCGATCCGTTGCGGCTCACCCTGGATATGCGTACGAGCGGCGCCCAGTTCGTTTTCCAACTTGCCTACTTGCTCACGTAAACGCTCCAGTTGATCTTCCTGCGAACGGCATCGGTAGTACAACTCCGTCACATCGACCGGTTCATCGACCGTGATGTTGTATTCTCGCCGCACGCGTTCTCGGATTTCGGCTTCGTTCACTTCACGAAGCGATGATGCATTGTTTTTCAGACGCTCTATTTCAGCAGTGAGCTCATCCAGCTTCGAAGGCTCGATTGCTTTGAGCCCGAGACCATTGAGCAGTTTTTCAGCGACTTGACGATCGAGCGCGAGCGTTTGTTTCTCGTGTTCGTGACGCAGTCTTGCAAGCTCTAACTCTTGGCCCTGAGTGACGTCGGCGACTCTTCTTTTTCGAGCGAACTCCAACTTTGAAATTTCCTCTTCCAAGCTTTCGGCTTTCCGATCGAGTTCTTCCTGTTTTGAGTGTACGGCTTGACGAACAGTCGATAGATCATTCGCGATTGATTCCATTTCGGTGAGCTCAGCGATCTTTTTTTCGAGATCCGTGCACTCGTTGACCTTGCTCTCCTGCTCCGCTTCAAGTTCCGATCGCCGCGTTGCAAATTCGTGATCGAGCTGCTCCATTTTTAAGCGATGCTCCCGTGTCGCCCTTTCCAAAGTAATCGAAAGCGATTCCTCGGAGTGCCGGACACGATCGATCAATTGACGCAACTCTTCGCGGATACGATCTGCTTGCGTGTGTGACTCAGCCGCCTTGGATCGCTCCTTCTCCAACTCAATTTCGAGTTCACGAAGATGCGTTTCGTGCTCCCGCTGACTCTTCGAATCCTCGATCTCCGCCTGCTTCACCTTGAGTTCATACTCCAACTCTCGGAGCTGCACTTCGCCAGGAGAAATCGGTCCCGCCTCTTTTACATCAAGCTCGTGGAGAAGCTCGATCGCCAAGTCTTTCGCTTCTTGTGCTTTCAACGCTTGAATATCGGCTTCGGTCCAATCTTGGTAACTCATGTCGTCACTCATGTCTCACAATCAAAGGCTGTTGAGCTCCTTGTCATCCGCGTTCGACAATTTAGTCAATCTGAAAGGCGCCAGCCAATCTACGAATGCCATCACAAACCCGTTGCCGCATTGGCGCTCGCAAGGCTCACTGGATGCAACCTACTATCCAACGATCGATCTCAACGTAGGCCGCCATCGAGAAGCCCTCGGGCGACGAAAATGCGGCACACAAACATAAACCCGGTGCCGCATTGGCGCTCGCAAGGCTCACTGGATGCAGCCTACTGTTCCACGAACGATCCCAACGTAGGCCGCCATCGAGGAGCCCTCGGGCGACGAAAATGCGGCACACCATCACAAACCCGGTGCCGCATTGGCGATCGCAAAGCTTACTGGATGCAACCTACTATCCAACGATCGATCTCATCGTAGGCCGTCATCGAGGAGCCCTAAGGCGACGAAAATGCGGCAGCCAGCGATCACGAACCCGCGCTGCGACTTGGTTGCTCCTCGTGCAGCAAGACGCGCGTGCTTTACTTCTTCGTCGCCGGCCACTCGGGCAATGAAAACTTGGCGACCGTGTTGGCGGTGTGTTGATCGTAGTGACGCTCCATTTGCCGCAACAAACCTCTCAGAGTCCACCGGCTCCCGGGCGCTCTTTGATCGAGGGGCACGTCCTTGAGAAGGTAAGAGAATCTCGCGCAGTAAGCGTCAACGCGCGCCATCTGTTCGGCTTCTTCGAAACCATTCCAATCCGGTTTTGCGGCCTCGTAGTCCTTGGGCATTTGCTTCGGATTCAAATTCATCACCGGAATGGTCTCATCCAGCTCGTGATAGATCTGAGAAAAGAAAAAGAGCTGCCGTCCCATCATGTGTTCTGAATTCCACCTCGGCGTGTGCGTTCCGTTGGACGGACGGAAGTTCAGCTGTGTGGACGAGAGTGGACGAAACACTTTCTGAGAATCTTCATTGGCACGATTCATCTTCGTAAACAAGTCTGCGACTTCGTCGCGCAGCGTTAGTTCGGAAGCAGACAACACGAAATGTCTCGTCGTATCGCCACTCGGCATCGACGTGGACGCAGCAAAGAGATTGTGTGGTTGGCTCTTCGCGTCGACGGATCCGGGCAGTTGGCTTCCCTCCTCCCACAGCGCCGCCGCAAACGGAAGAGACTCTGCCGCATCGATGATTGAGGAGGCTTGCTTCATGGTTCGTTTGCCAAGCACGACCAGGATCGCCACCGAGCCTGACAGGTCCGGCGTCTTCGAGAACGAATCCGCATCCGCTGACAGAACGACAAGCCGCACACCATCAACATCGACGATCACGGTACCGCTTCCCTCGCTGGAAACCGCGAACTGATTCGGGTCGGAATTTTCGTCGGAACGCTTCTCCCAAGACGTCGACTCGATGAAAACCGGCCGCTGCCAAACGTGGTCCATTTTGTCCTGAAAGCCGACCGCATGCGTTGAATCGGAAATCGGACCGGAATCTCCGGAGTGCACGAGGACGCCGAGCCCCCAGAAGTTCTCCATCAAGACACCTTTCCCGTCCATGCGAATCGCAAGCGGATCGCCCTTCTCGGCTCGAGCCCCGCAACAAACTCCGAATACTGACAGAAGAACCGCGAGCGGGACGACTTTGGAAGGGACGGTCATTGGGTTTGGATTCTCTGGAGGTCTAGCTGGCATGTAATTCCTACCGATCGACAAGAAGCATCATATCGACGCCCTCCGCTAGATGTTCATCCGCCTTCGTTTCCCGACTCGTTTTCTCCGTTCACGACCGACTTAAAGAACGCCGTCACTGCTTCGGGTGTTTCCTCGTGATACCGGTGGCCACCGGCATGAACGACGAACACGATGAAACCGGCCTTGGATTTGTCTTCGGGATGAAACTGCTGACCGCGAAGCTTCTTACTTGCGCGGTATTCAGTCGATTCCTCTCGGCAGCCCCAATGCCGACGGATCATCTGAACGGTTCGTTCTTGGTTTGCAAACTTTACGACCGTATCTGCTTTTCCGGCGATGTGCATCACCGGAAGCGGTTGAGCGTTCCGCGCGTCTCGAAGCGCGCCCGCACCGGCAGCAGACGGAGCGATCGCGCAAAGTTTGTCCGAACGGTGCGCGAAGAGGAAATACGTAAACCCGCCTCCATTTGAGTGTCCAGTCACAAAAACATGATTCGGATCTGCAGCTTGATTGGCAAGCATCGAAGCGAGCATCTCGTCGAAAAAAAGCAGGTCACGATTTTCGGAGTGCGATTTTTCATTTGGTTGCTGCCGCGTTTGCCAGCCGGAACGTTCGCCCTTCGGATCTCTGCCGGTTACCGTGGGAAGACCTTGCGGGCAGACAATGATCGATTGTGGCCAAAGTTCGCCGAATCCCAGCCCCGTCATGCGTTTCGCAGTCCCGCCGTGACCGTGAAAAACAAATGTCAACGGCGCAAGTTTTTTCTCTTCCTGTCGCTTCGGAAACGACACGAGTGCCTCCCGATCGACGCCGTCGATGGTCCAAGTCATCGTCCTCCATGTCCGTTCGACTTCCGCCGCGCCGGATTGCGGCAACTGAAAACTCAGACAGAGCACCACAAAGCAGACAAAAACGCGAATTGGCTGAACGGTAGACGGCAGCTTCATGGGTATTCTCCGGGCGAACGTGTCTTGCTTCGGTCTTGAACCCGCAGCCACAGACCAAGTTTCGCGACCCCGCGGTTGCGATACTTCCCGGCCGACAAGTGGAAGATTCTCCGCTTAGGAACGGGCGACCAATGATTGTCGGCGATCGGCCCCGTCCGATCAATTCTGACACGTTTCCCTAGAACGGAGCCGATGGTCGACTTTCAAAAACACGTCAGTGATTGATGGGCCGTTCCTTACACTATGTGCTTTGTAACCCACACTCAATCTTCTGCGTTTCCGGCATGCTTTCATCCATCACCCACCGCGACGAGCCGTCAACGGACGCGTCGCTTTTGCGGCGAGCCTGCGAGGGCTACGAGGAAGGCTGGCAACGGCTAATTCACATTTACGGGCCGCTGGTTTACGGCTGGATCCGCAAATGTGGCGTGCAGAGCGCCGATGCGGCGGATGTGATGCAGGAAACGTTGCTGGCTGTTGCCACGGCACTTCCCAAGTTTGACGCGTCGCCGAAGCAAAGTTGTTTTCGAGGCTGGCTTTGGACGATTGCGCGAAACAAGCTACGAGATCGCCAACGACGCCAAGCCAATTCGCCGGTGAGTCCTCGAAGCATCGAACAGCTTGACCACACGTCGCCGGTTGAAATCCAAGAGGAACCGCCGACAGACGCTCGAGCGGACCAGAGGCTGGTAAAGCTGCGAGCGCTGCAGTGTCTGCAGGATCTTTTTCCCGAGAAAGCCTGGCAGATGTTTTGGCGAACCGAGATTGATGGCAACGACGCCGCATCGGTTGCGGAGGAACTTGGCGTTTCAAAATGGGCCGTTTACAAAGCGAAAGCACGTGTATTGCAGCGGTTGCGAGCCGAGCTTGATGGATTGGAATGACCAACGGAGGCATGAATACCCCACGCAGAACGCAGCGATCAAGTTTTTTTGTCCAACGGTCCCGTTGTGTGGTGGAAGGCCGATCACAGCGTCGGTCACTCCGCCACGCGAACTCGAACCGAATATGATTGCCATTAACGAAGAATGCCCGTCCAAAGAGACACTGCGGCGATTTGCATCCGGCCAGCTTGAAGCGGAGGAATTCGAGTCAGCCCTTCGCCACGTCGACGACTGTCCGTCATGTCAACTAGCAATCGATGAAGTGGCGGCCCAGGACGTCGAGTCCGTCGGAGCCGGCTCGGCGTCGGCGTCTTTCGAGTTGCAACCCGATTCGCATTGTTTGAGTGCGATGCGTCACCTGGCGGGGCGTTCCAGCCCGGCAAAGCCCGTTGGCCGGGACGATACCGATGAAGTTCCAACCCAACTGGGACCCTACCGCCTGATCGAAGTGCTGGGACAGGGCGGCATGGGCCTGGTGTTTCTTGCCGAGCACCAGCGTCTGCGCCGCCGCTGCGCGGTGAAGGTGTTGTCGAAGCAAAAGTGTGACGACCCGGCCTGGCTGGAACGATTCGACCGCGAGATGACTTCGGTGGCTTCGCTGATTCATCCTAACATTGTCCAAGCTTCGGATGCGGGTACGAGCCAGGGTTGGCACTATCTCGTCATGGAATACTTGGAGGGCCTGGATCTCGGTCGAGTCGCTTCGCGGCTGGGGCGGGTTCCGATCGCCGAGTCATGTGAAATCGTTCGACAAGCCGCAACGGCACTCAGTCACGTACACTCTAGTGGCCTGATCCATCGCGATATCAAACCTTCAAACTTGATGCTTTGTCGCGACGGCAACGTCAAGCTCCTGGATCTGGGCCTCGTGCTTCCCGGTGACGATCCCTTGGTCGTGGATGAACGTCTGACGACCGTCGGGCATTTGATGGGAACGATGTCTTATATGTCGCCGGAGCAATTGATTGATAGCCGCGACGTCAACGAGGCGACCGATGTTTACGCACTCGGCGCGACACTGTTCCGATTGCTCAGCGGTCGAGTTCCCCACCGGAGAGAAGGCGGATTGGGAGCTCACGTTTTGGCGATGACTGGCGCGCCGGCACCAAGGCTGGACGACGTCTGTGGTCCCGAAAATCAACCGCTCGCGGACTTGGTCGCCAAAATGCTTGCCAAACAACCAAGTGAACGGCCGACCGCAAACGAGGTATGCGGCGAGATCGCAAAATTCTCCGAGAACGCGAACCTCAAACGTTTGATCAAGCATGCCGAACGAACACCCGAACGAGTGTCTGACACAACGCGATCACCGTTGCCAGCGATCTCTGCGATGACCATTCAATCGCCGCCGCCTCCAACACGACGCCCTCTGCCCTGGCTGATCGCGGGCACCATCGCGATCGCCACGATCGTTTTGTCGATCGTCCTGACACTGAAAACGGAAACCGGTGAGCTGGTGATCGCTTCGGACGTTGACAACATCGCGGTCTCGGTTCGCCAAGGTGACGAGGTCGTGAAGCGACTGCGTCTCAAACGCGACTCGGACAATCGAATCACGTTGGAAAAGGGCAGCTACATCGTTGAGATCGAAGGAAACGTTGAAAACGTTGAGCTCAACAAAGACCGGGTCACAATCGGTGGCGGTGTCGAAGCCGCACTCAGAGTCTTCGATCAGCGAGCACCCGCGACGGCGGCTCTCTTTCAAGGCAAGCCGTACGCGTACTGGATGGACGTCCTACAACGCGAGACGGACATCAGCAGCCTCGTCCAGTCGATGCGTGCGGTGGAATTGCTCTCACGTGGAACCTCCTCACGCCGTGAAGCCGCCGAAGCAACGATTCGGTTGGCAAGGCAATACGGCAAGAACTCGGTCTCAGCGGACGATCCAACTGGAGAATTTTTGCAGGCCATCGAGGAGTTGTATTTCTTTTACATGCCTGATCCCGGGTTCGAAGTACTGATCGCGGAACTCGCGCAAAATAATCGACGCAGTGAGATCGTTAGCCTCCACATTCTCGAACTTTACATCGCCGGGACGATGCCGCCACAGGTACGGGGTGATCAGCCCGAGACTTCGGCCCTGCTACTCTCTCACATGGCAAATGGCCCACCAGAACAAAAACAAGCCTTCGATTCACTGGTCAACTCATTGCGACAAGTCGTGGAGGGTCCGAAACGTCCCGCACAGGCCACGGCGAATCGTTCGCTAATGAGACTGGCGCTTGCATTCGACGATTCGAAACAGATTCCGGACTGGCTAAAGGCAAGGGTCGTCTCAACCATCAACGCGGATCAATCAGACGTATGCAGGCTGGTCGAGGAAGCGGACGGCGATCCTTACGAGGCTGTAGCCAGAATGAATCACGTGGGTCGCCTTCCGAACTGGACCAGAAACGGTGAGTTGTTTCCGCTCGCGTGGGAACTCCATCGTGAGGGAAGTCTAAAGTTGTCGCCTGCATACGCAGCCGTCATGTTCGGCAAGCAATACGCCTTCGA
This sequence comes from Planctomycetota bacterium, assembly GCA_039025515.1. Classification (GTDB taxonomy): domain Bacteria; phylum Planctomycetota; class Planctomycetia; order Pirellulales; family Pirellulaceae; genus Stieleria. The sequence continues at coordinate 766 of JBCCOI010000181.1, read as the reverse complement.
CCGAGATTGGAAGAACGCAGCCGTTCTACTCCAACAGGTGATCCGCGAGTTTGAGCAAGCTGAAGTTTTATTCATGCCCTTTGCCCGCGATATTTTGACGCGGTATCGAAGAAGCGGTGCGGAGATCCATCCCATCTTGGCTGAAGCGATGAAACTAGAGCCGGGATTGGTTGACTACATTCAAACGCTACTTGAAGTACTGGCGTCGGACGAGGATTCGATCGAACTAACGCAACCCGTGGTTCTGTCTTTCCGTGAGTTTCTGTTATCACAGAGTGATTCCTTGCCACAGGATCAATTCCTCTCGCGCGTCGAAGCCGCGATCGAGACACTCGAGGGCAAGTTCCAAGCCTCTCTGCGGAAGGAGCCTTATGACCTGATGAAGGGAATGGAGCAGGCGATCACTGATCGACGCAAGATCGTGGACGTGCTGGACTGGATGACCGACGAGGCGATCAACGAACTTGCCGGGTACCAATTGATAGAGCTCTCGTTGATCGAAGCCGGAACCGAATTCGCCGAGCGTCCGGAAGAGCAATTTAAGGATACAGACTTTGATCCCGAGAAATTCCCGCTGGAACGTGGACTTGAAATTGGGAGGTTTATTAAGAGCCACGTTAAGTCTCCCGCGGGCAGCGAGGAAACAGCGGCACTTCAACGTGGCGTCATCTGGATGATGCCGCAGATCACTTCGGCGTACGACGATGTTGGAACTCTCGATCGTCGTCAGACCATCCTGGCCGCCGGGATGTTGAAAGATCCGCGG
>JBCCOI010000180.1:0-12320 GCA_039025515.1 Planctomycetota bacterium | reverse complement strand
CGTAACGTCGGGAACCTCCTCTCGAAAGTGGCGATCCAAGTCGTAGACCTTGATCGTATCGGGCCGCAGACCCGTCATCAGTGAAGCACGCGTTGGATTGCAGAGAGGAAGCTGGTTGTAGGCTCGTTGGAAGCAAACGCCTTCTGCGGCAAGGCGGTCGATGTTGGGCGTCTTGGCGATGAGGTCGCCGTAGCAGCCCAGCGAACAGGCGAGGTCATCAACAGCGATGAAGAGGACGTTGGGTTTCTCGACTCCGCAACAGAACTTACCGGCAAGCGAAACAGCAACGAGCACCATCAAACGGACGACGCAGAGTCGTCCTGACAGTTTGCTACGGTTCATGATGGACCTTTCTCCGACAACAGTTCCGACCTGAAAATTTCACGGGCGAAAATTTCACAGGATTCTCTCGTGAACGTCCAGCGTTACCCAAGTCCACCGCACGCTCGGAAGAGTTTAATTGCATCCGTCGTTTCACGTACATCATGCACTCGAAGAATATCGGCGCCGGCTGCGGCGGCGGCGAGGCTGACACCGAGAGTTCCCGCCGTTCGGTCGGCGAGTTTGTCGCCGAGAATCTTTCCGATGAAGCCTTTGCGGGAATGGCCGATCAAAATCGGCGCGGGATGGTCCGCGAATCGTTTGGTGTTCTGCAACAAAACCAAGTTGTGCTGGTGCGTCTTTCCGAAACCGATGCCCGGATCCAGACAGATTCGATCCTCGCGAATCCCGGCACCAAGACAGAATTCGTACCTCTGACGCAGGTAGTTCTCGATCTCTTCGACCACATCATGATATTGCGGATCGTCTTGCATGGTTTGTGGCGTCCCACGCATGTGCATGACGCAAACACCGACGCCGAGTTTCGCCACCAGTTCCGGCATGGATGGATCACCTTCCAAACCAGTGACGTCGTTGACAATCTCAGCTCCGGCTTCAACCGCAGCTTTCGCGACGGCGGATTTGCTGGTGTCGATGCTGATTGGAATGTCAAGGCGGTTCTTTAACCCCTCGATTACCGGGACGACTCGTTGCAACTCTTCGGTCTCCGCGACAGGATCACTGTAGGGTCGAGTGCTCTCACCGCCGACGTCGACGATCGCGGCTCCATCGTCTTGCATTCGAATTGCCGCATCGATTGCGATCTGCGTGTCACGATGTTTCCCACCGTCGGAAAAACTATCTGGCGTGACGTTTAGGATCCCCATCACCAGCGGGCGATTTCCGAAGGTGAGAACTCGTCCGCCGAGATTCCAGATCTTTTCCATGGATGACCAAACTCTGGTGCAGCACGCAATTGAATTCGTATTCGATAACGAATTCAGTGGTCATCTACCATCGGGCTTCCATTTGCGAGACGATCCGTTTGGCCAGCCGGTCGACTGCCTCCTGATTGGCCGTCTCGATGGACTGGCCCGCTTCCGGGACAAACCTGCTGCTTTGGCTGAAGCCGATGCTGTCGCTTTCGCTCATGGCAACACTATTCTGCATCAGTGGTCGTCCGTCGCGTGTTGTCCAACTCGCCGCAACAGTAATCGCGGAGTCGAGGGCTCGAGGATCGTCGCTGGCCGCTTCAGTCAGAATGACTTTGTTTTGTCCAGTCACCGTGCACCGCAGGATCGTATCGGCGCTAGGATTACCAACGACGCGATAGGGAGTCTGACGCTGGACTTCGTCGGCAAGGGCTTCAGCCAATCGAGGTCCCAAATCCTGGCGAAAGGTCTCGTTACGCACCATCGGGATGTAGACGGTTCGTACGTTTGCCGGGAAAAGCGCTTCGGAGCCGAACCGGTACGACGCGCAGCCAATGGACGTTGCGAGAACCAAGAGGCTGCTGATCAGAATCGTTCGACTCATTTCTTTGTCCGACATCGAAACGAAGCGACTTTCCCGAGATTCGGGGACTCTTCGCCTGGTATTTGGATACTGCATCCAACGAATAAATGCGCACGTTGGTGTACCGGCTTCAGCCGGCCGTAACTTCGCATAAACCGGCTGAAGCCGATACACCAACAACCGTCGTTGAAATACCCGCGGCTAGCGCCGTCGGCTCACGTCTGACCATCCCATTCGTCCCGTAATCAAATACACCAAGAATTGTTTGACCGTTCCTTCACTTCACAAAGTATTCATACGAAAAGACCGCTACCGAAAGAATCGCTTTCCTGTTGTTTCTGGCTCCTGGTCTTCCTCTGCGTCTCCCGGTTGTAAGTCTTTCTTGAGCACCAACGGCGAAGACTGTCGAGCGGAAGGAAACAGTTGCGTCATGAACGCAAGTCGCTGCTTCGGATTGGGCGGCAGTGAATCAATCTCTGCGAGCACTTCACGGGCACGTTCCGCCTGCGGCGTTGTCGGGTAGTCTCTCAGCAGTTGTTGATAAATCTCTTTTGCGGCCCCATATCGTTTTTGCTTTTCGCGGAACCGCGCGCGTTCCGCGAGATCCTCCGCCTGGTGAAAAGCAACTTCGGCGGAGAACTTAGCGATGTGTTCGGCGTACTTTGGTTCACGCAGCTCGTTTGGAAACCGGCGTTTGGTGAGTTTGATCAGCTCGGCGGCTTCATCCAAATACGTTTCGCTGTAACGAGGACCTCGGTAAACCTGGAGTTTGCATCCGATTCCCAGCAAATGTGCCAAGAAAAGGTGCTGGCTGTCCGAAAACGTTTCCCGCAAGTCCGTCAAAAACTCGTCGGCTTGTTCAAACCTCTCCGCCCGCAAGTGCTCCATCGCGGCGGCCATCGTGGCGTCATCGGCAATGCTGCCCGTGGGATCGTCGTAACGAATTTGGTCCAGCACCTTGATGGCGTGCCCGTCGGTATCCATCACCGGCAGTTTCTTATCAAAGAAGTTTGGGATCCAAGAGTCTTTGCCCGACTTTGTCACGTCGATCCAGTATTGGCCGATCGAAAAAAGCCGTGCCGCGGCGCGATCGCTATGGCGATTCCGAGGAAACTCCTTTTGAAGTTTCTCGTAGGTGTCTCGAGCGTTGTTGAGATCATTTGAGAAGTAGAAGGACTCGGCCTGCATAAACAACGCATCTTGCTGAAGCGCGGATCCTTCGGCAGTGTTTCCGGCCTTGCCAAACCACTTTGCGGCGGATTCGAAACGCCGCCCGCGCTCCTCTTTGGGTTCCTTCGATGCGTCTTCAAAGAGCCGGTTGCCCTTTTGGTAATACTGGCGGGCTTGGTCAAGGTCCTGCGTATTTCCGGTCACAAAGCCGACCAGTTTTGCGGTCGCTTTCGAAGTGGATTCGATGGGCGAGTCCGGGGGCGTGGGGAGCGTCGGCACCGGCGACGCCGCTTCCTTGTCAGCGCCAAAAGGACTCGGGAACTTTGGAATGACGGAACCGCCGCCTCCAAATGTTCTGCAGCCGGCCAGCTGTCCGAAGACAACCGCAGCAACGATGATTGCAGAGCAAGTATTAAAAATCTTCATCGTGTCGGATCCATCCGAGCGGGAAGAAACGATTGCATTCGTGGCAAAACGCCCAGCAAAGCCTGCATATAGCGATTCAGAACGTTGCGTAACTCTTTGTAGCTGTCCGGATCAACACTGATTGGCAGTTTGCTGTGTGGGGCGCTGATTTGTTCGAGTTGTTCGACCGACTTTCCAGAGATCGGAATGATACTTTGCTGCCGCGACCGGCATTCCGCACAGACGACGCCACCACCAATGGGTGCGAACGCGACTCTTCGGTCACGCGGGACGCCGTTTCCGCAATCGACGCAAATGCGAGTCGACGGAGCATGTCCGAGCAAGCGGAGTGCAGCGACGTCAAACCCCAGAACCGCGAGCGCCGCGTTTCCTCCGCCATCGATCAACCCCAAGGCCTCAAGCGATAGGTCATAAAGACCCGGATGTGGATCGTGATTGTCGGTGAGCAGTCGAAGCATTTCGGCGATGTAATAGCCCGCGTAGACTCGATCCAATGACTTTTCCGCACCGCGAAAGCGGCGAATCAGCTTGGCCTCGGTCAGTAAATCGAGGGCATCGGAAGATTTACGAATCAGGACTACACGACAGACGGCGAGCAGGTCAAGCGAACCTTCGAAAGAACTTTTTGGCCGTCGAGCTCCCTTCGCGATCGCGGAAACTTGCCCAAAGTCGCGCGTCAGCAGGGTGACGATCAGACTCGTTTCACTGAACTCGATCGTACGGAGAACAATTGCGGTGGTTTGTTCTGCCGCCACTCTCAGAGTTCGTCGTCTTCGTCTTCTTCGCCGAACGCTCCAAGCGAGGCCAGCAATTCGCTCATTTCGGCGGCTGCATGGGCATCGTTTTGGGCACGAGCTTGATCGATCCCGTCTCGCAGTTGTGTTCTCGCCGATTCGATGCGTCCGAGGTCCACCAATTGCTGAGCGGACATGAAGAATGCCGGCACGTAGGGTGGTGAGTCCTTCATCAGCTCGGCAAGCTTCTCAAGACTCTGTTCGTGATCGCCTTCGCCACGCAGCTCCATCGCGAGTGAATAACGCAAGAAAGTATCTTGCGGATCATCCGCAAGCATTGCAAGAATCTTCTCTTTTCGGGACATCGTTCGTCTCTTGGGTTCAGACTTCTTTAGCCCAGCGATGGCCGCGGCCGGACTCATGAAATTGGAGTGCTTCGAGTTGCTGAACCAATTCGTGGTTCGTCGCGTCAATCGAGGTTTCGAGCCGAAAGACGCATCGCGTCGTCATGGATTGAATCACCGCCGTCACCAAGAATGACTCCGCCGATGTAAGCGAACCTTGAGTTTCGATGACGGACAAATCCAAGATTGCCTCGCTGCAACTCATGACCTGAGACTCTGGGTCGCTCAACCACAAACGTACGTTGGCCAATCGTTCTCCACTGCGATGGTTGATCAAGCGATGGTGTTCGATGTCCAAGTGCGACATCGCGGCCGCATATCGACCTTCTCGAGGAATGACGCTCGAATGTTCTGTTCGGGTCGTGCGTCGAAACTGCATCATTTCGCGGTTGACGGGCGGACGATACGGTGCCGTCGTCACCTCCATGCGGATCGCAGACTCCGCCGGCCTATAGCCGTGCCGGCTAAGCAATGAGGAAACTCTCACATCCATATCCGGGATGCCGATCCCATGCCCGACCGGCGGAAGGCCGACGTATCCAGATTTCTGGTCGCGCAAGAGGCCCACGACAACCCGGCTGCAGCCTTCCTGGGACACCTGTTTTTCGGCGGCCGCCAAAAGCTCGTCGCTATGATGCAAACCCGCCTGTGAAAAACAGATCGACGAAACAACCGCTACGCTTTGATCCGGTGTCGCGTCGAGGTCTTCGTCTTTTCTAAGCCGGCCAAAATGACACCACGCTTCCACACGACCTTCCGTCTCGACGACAAGCAATTCGTGGGGCCGAAAAAAGGGTCTGGCAAGGATCGAGCGTTCGATGATGGTCGCACTCACCGGCGGTGGGGGCCCGGCGGCGGCCCAATGTTCACTCCAGACTTGGGCGAGTGACGGTAAATCAGCGTTGCAGAACTGGCGGATTTCCATGTTTCACATCAACTGTCAATTCTCTCGCCGTTTCGCGGTCCATGCGGAGTGGGTGAGTTCTTCTTCACCGCGCCTCCGTCCTGACTCTGCCAATGTAGCCGTCCGGCTAACACGGGCGTACCCGGCACACGATCGGCTAGAGTTTTCCGCAGTCAAGCAGCTTTCAGCATTGCCGTAAACCATCGAAGCATCCATCGTGTCCGAACTCAAGAGCTCCCCCCACTCGACCGCCAAATCGAACCGGACAAGAAAGGCTGCGGTCGTCCTGCCTGTCGACCGGCGAGGAAAGCAGGGTGGATGGTTGTTTCTCGGGTCCCTGCTGATTTTTTTTCTCACCAGCATCTTTCTATACGGACTCTACGCGTATTCGAGGAAGGACGATCCGCTCAGTGAGATCCCGCTTCCACGGTCATTCCTGATAAGCACCGTCTGCCTTTTGGCGATCAGCCTGTTGGTGCACGCTGCGACACGACAAGTGAGGCGAGATCGATTTCGATCGACGGCATGGTTGTTGGGCGTGAGCACCGTTTCGGCAATCGTTTTCACGGTCGTGCAATGCTTTGCGATGAATGACCTGCTCCCCGAGACGGTTTCGGGACCCGGACGCGGGGTCATCGGTATGGTGATCGTGTTGGCCGTTCTCCATGCGCTGCATGTGCTGGGCGGAATCATCGCGCTCGGCGTCGTTGCAGTGCGATCATCACAGGGAAAGTACGATCACGAACGACACTGGCCGGTCGACTTTGCCGCCCACTATTGGCATTTCCTTGACGTGGTCTGGGTCTGCATGATTGCGACATTCTGGATGACAACCGGCGGCTTTGGTTTCCTGTAGAGGGCACGCTCGTCCGAACTCGCCACGACAGCGGCAACTCGGCAATTCGGTTTCACCGCGTTACATTTCACGCATGGCCGAATTCGAATCACCCCCGACCGTTCAAGTGCAGCCCGGTGGCCCCGTCAAAGGAACCGTAGTGCCACCCGGCAGCAAGAGCTTGACCAACCGCGCCCTGATCTGTGCAGCATTCGCAAAAGGAATATCAACGCTGCGTGGATGTTTGGTCAGCGAAGACACAGAAGTGATGATCGAATCGTTGCGGCGCTGCGGCGTTGACATCGATATCGCTGACGCGGGGAAGTCCTTGAAGATCCGAGGGATTGGAGCCGAAAAAGCCACGGCCGCAGAATCACGTGAAGACCCGACGCAGTTGTATATCGCCAACAGCGGGACTTCGGTGAGATTCTTGACGGCCGCCCTCTCCGCATTGGGTGGGCATTATCAGTTGAGTGGCGTCGAACGCATGCACGCTCGCCCGATCGCTGATCTTGTTCATGCAATTCAACCCATACAGTCCGGTCGCATTTCCGCAGAATCAGAGAATGGATGCCCTCCGGTGCTCATCCATTCGAAGGGCTGGAAGGGCTCCAAGCTGAGCGTTGCCGGCAATGTCAGCAGCCAGTATCTGAGCGGCTTGATGATGGCCGCTCCGATCGCACTCGCATCCTCCGGTATCGCCAGTTCAATCGAAATTGTCGTCCATGGAGAACTGGTGTCAAAACCCTACGTCGACATGACCGCGAACGTGATTTCTTCGTTTGGACCCGAAGTCAACTTGGTGGACGTTGCCAATGAGGACACGACGCTCCGCGTTGTCATTTCGAACAGCTACAGCGGAAGTGACTACCGTGTGGAGCCCGACGCGTCGGCTGCGAGTTATTTCTGGGCGGCGGCTGCGATTTCAGGTGGGGAGGTGAAGGTTCGAGGCCTCAACTTTGACGCACTTCAAGGCGATGTCGGATTCTGCCGTGTGCTCGAACAAATGGGCTGCAAAGTATCGGAAGACTCGAGCGGGATCACCGTCTCCGGTCGGGCTGCGACCGGCGTCGATGTCGACATGAATCCGATCAGCGATACAGTTCAAACACTCGCCGTCGTGGCCTTGTTTGCCGACGGGCCGACTCGGGTTCGCGGCGTCGCACACAATCGATTCAAAGAGACAGACCGGATCGGTGATTTGGCGACAGAGTTACGCCGCATGGGTGCCAGTGTGGTTGAGCACGAAGACGGACTCACCATCGAGCCTCCGCACGACGGCCTGACACCGTGCCGACTAAAGACCTATCACGATCACCGCATGGCGATGAGCCTTTCGCTAGCCGGACTTGCTTCCGAGGGAATCACCATCGAGGATCCCGCCTGCACGGCCAAAACCTATCCGAGATTCTTTTTCGATCTCGAGACGTTGCTGGGCAGAACACATCGCTGGGGGTAGTGCTCGCTCGCTACCGCCGCCCCTTGAATTGGCTCGCATGCGAGGAGAATTCGCTGAGCGCCGACTCCATCGCCTGAAGCTCACCATCGAGCCACTCTTCGAACTCGACCCGTATTTCCGTTGCAGTGACGCTGGCCAGTGATGTCCAGTTGAGCGAATCAATCCCGGGCGCGGGGTGATCGGCCTCTGGAGTGGGAGATTCGCTGAACGACATAAGTCAGACCCTCAAAATGGGTTCAATACGCTTGATTCCGTTTCTCTAACAGTCCACCCCTCACGACCGCAGCAGGGACTGCGAGGTTCGCTCGGAAACTGTTTCACCTTCAGAAGCAATCAACGTGCCGCAACCGCACCGAAGTCTGCCGTATTCCCGCACGCCTGTCGCATGGGCCGAGTTTCACGCTGTATTTGCAGTAAATAAATCTTTAAAAATCGAATTTGCTTCTTCGCGGTCGTGACCTAGTTGCCAAAACAATTCACAAATGTTGCGTCTCTGCCACATCTGCATGCAACATGAGAACGGCTTTTAGACATGCGCTCCACGAGAAACATTACCCCCTTAAGCGATCTTTGTGGAGGAATAAATCGCTTGAACATCCCGAAATGGCGTGTTTTCGCCGCTCTTCGAGCAGTTTCGTACCGCTGGTGTCGATCAGGGAAGAGAATCACTTGCCATCTTTGCGAGCAGCGCGGCGTTTCGCCTCGAGCAGACGTTCGGTGTAGCTAGACGCCTTTTCTTCGGGTGCACCCTTTGCCTTTGGCGTGAAACCGGCAGATCCGTCCGAAGACTTTTCGAACACTACCTCGTCATCAGCATCGCTAGGGCTCGACGAACTTTCGAATCGCACGCTCGCACGTCGCTTCTCCAGGTCATCTCCAACCTGTGATTTGCTCTTCCGCAGAGCGTCCAGCCGGGTGACGGTCTGCTCGTCGGCCGAGGAATCTCCACGCAGCCTCGCCGCCAGTGCACCGACCCAACGCAAATCAAACGCGATTCTCCTCACCATGACGTCTCCGAGAAAGAGACAGCAGGCTGCCAGGACGAACCAGGGCCAAGCGTCCTGGATGCTTCTGGCCAAAGACAATCCGGGACGAAATGGATCGGCGCTAACGAGTTCCTCGGACACGCGCGATTCAAGCGCGGGAGTCACAACGCCGGCGTCACCTCCTTCAGGTTCGACCCTAGCGAGTGATTCGATGAGTGATAGATTTGCCTCGCGGACACGGTACTCTTCGCTGTACGGAACCGTGACTCCGGTCGTCAGCGGAGTCCCCCCGGCACCGGGCACGACATTTACCAGGTAACTGCCCGCCTGATCGGCCGCGAAAGACCCAACGTAGCGTCCGGGCGCCGTTTGTCTCATTTGCAATGGGATCGGTTGCAACTGGCTATCCAATGCTGTTCCACCCATCTCAAGGAAGTCGAGAAAACTATCGTCCGTTGCGAGGGCGTTGACAACAACTTCGACTTCCCCATCGCGGTAGTTGGTTGCAATGGAAAACTTCCCGGTGTCTCCCGTGGGTCGCATGATCCAACGCACGAGTTGGCTGTGGAACTTGTCGTAGTCTTGCCAATCATTCCAAGCGCTCGCCCAGCGCGCCCCCGCGTCGGTCGTGAGCACCGCCGTGCGGCCCAACCCGTAGGTCCAGGCGGCGAGAATCGTTGCATTTTCAGGTTGATCTGGCTTGGGCGACCGAATCAACACTTCGGCCAGCGGACTATCCTTGGTTTGTGTCATTACGAATCCCGTAATCGGTGGCAACACGCGATCGATTCCGGTGAGCACGGTGGGCAATGAGTTCGGAATGATCTCGGGAACCGCGCCACCGGGCGGCTCATAAACCAACGGCTTTGAGACACGCCGTGCTTCGCTTTGGAAGATCTGTGGCAAAGCCCGCCCGGACTTAACGTTGTAGTATTTGCCTCCGGTTTGAGTCGCGATGCGCTGCAATCGCTGACTGCCTTGCAAGCCGTGCGACGCGACCGCAACTGTACTGATGGTGACGCCGGCATTCTTAAACGCAGCGATGGTTGCCGGTGAAGGATCACTCGGATCACCATCGGAAATGATGATGCAGTGCTTCACCGATGCTGGCGCCATGGACAGCGACTTTGCGGCCATCTTCATCGCCGGGTCAAACTGCGGCATGTCTCCCGGCGTCATCTTACTGACGCGAGCCAACATCGCGCGGCGGTTCGCACCGACGACTGCCAATCCGGGATGCGCGGTGGCTCCGCCCCAGAGCCAAGCATCTCCTTGAAAATTCCAATGCAGCACCCCCGCCAAGTCAGATGGCCCCAGTTGGTCGATCGCTGCTTTGCAGATCTGCTTCTGCCAGTAGTTTCCATCCGCCATCTCGCTGGCGTGCATGATCAACGCCAAGGCGCCGACGGCGCGGACTTTGGCGTTCTTGATTTGAAAATCGACCGGCATTGCCTTTTCGAGTTCGGTGCCGGTCCAACCACCGGCGCCAAAAGCTTCGGGGCCGCCGATCATGAGCAGACCGGCGCCCAGCTGCTGCGTGTTGCGTACGAGCATCTTGATTTGCTCGTCCGTAAACGAGACGACCTCGTTTGAAGAGTCTCCAGACACACGGGGCACGCCGGCAAGAATGACTGCATCGTACGCCTGCAGTTCGGCGAGCGAGCCGAACAGGTTGTCATTGGTCTGTGTGACGACCTCGATGTTGTTGTCGCGCAGCCGGCTGATCAACAGATTGAAGTCTCCAACACGGCTACGATCCTCGATCAGCAGGACCCGGCCTTTTCCTCGCACGTGCGTGTACGCGGTTGCGCGGTTGTTCTGCCGCAAACCATCATCGTCGGCACTTTCTGGAATAAACTGCGCTTCGTAGACGTAGGGTGCGGGCCGCTCGATCGTGTGTTGCAGCGGAAAGACGTTCTTGCCAGGTTGCAGCACGACATCTTGCTCGAGCAACGGTGATACCTCCTGGTCCACTTTTTGAGTGACGCGAATCTTGCCGCGCGTCGCTTCACCCTCCGAGCCGTCTTCGGTGTAATTGTTCACGACGATTCGAGCTTCGAACGGTTGTCCCTTCCGGATGTCCGTCGGAAGATCGATCTTTTCAACCAGCACTTCGCTTGACGCTTCCAGCATGACCGGCACGACATCAATTCCGATTCCGGCGGCAGCCACGCGCGAGACCAACTTTTTGGCTTGGCCGAGATTCTCATTGCCGTCGGTTACGATCACGACTCGCCGCGATGTGTCTTCGGGCATCGTCGCTTGAGCGAGGTTGAGCGCCGACTCAAGATTCGTTGCGTCGCCGCTTTGAATGAGGCTCTCCAGCCGGCGCACGCGAATTTCATCATCGAAAGGGGGCACTTCGATCGTTGCGTCCCGACCAAAGGCAATAATTCCAGCGCGGTCGCCGCGGCTTCCGTCTCGGTGACGCTTGACGTTCTTGACGACGAAGTCCAGCATCACCTGCCGCTTCGCAATCGGAATGCTCTCGGATTGATCGAGCACGTACATCACGGTCATTCGATCGCTCACGCGTACGATCTGCACGCCCGCCAGTGCGAGAACAAAGATTGACCAAACAACCGTTCGAAGCACCAGGGCCATCGCACGTCTGAACTTGCCCAAGACGCCCAACGATTGAAATCCGAGAAACCAGAGAAACGGCAGCAGCAACAACAACCAAAGATAGATCGGATGCTCGAAACTTAAGCGATATGGCATGTTTACGGTCTGCTCATTGAGAAGATGCGGCAGGCCCTATGGTAACCGTTTTCTGTGTGTCACGAGACCTTTGTGGCCGTATAGGCGTACCGGTTGCTCGCCGACTCGAAAAGTCCGGCCGAATTCCATGGGGCTAAGACGCTTTGCACACGTTCGATTCGCTGCTCTTCGGTCAATCCAGGAATTGCACTCAGATCCAAACTCCGCTCACACTGCAAAACAGCCTCGCGGAAGTCCGCGTCGTCGCTCAGCCAATAGCCGCGGGGATAGTCGCCACCGATCAATCCTTCTTCGCAAGCAATCGCTGCGGCAAAATAAACCATGCACGAAGCCGCAAAGAGCGGGAATGATCCCTTCATCGCTCGGTAGGCCAGCGAGACCATCCGATCCAAATGAAGAGCTTCGGAGACGACGCAATCACCGTAGTCTCGGAGTGCTTCTTTCTGACAGCCTTGCTCAAACCACTCACCGATCCGGATGGCTCCGGAGAGCGCATGAGCGATGCCGGTGCTATGTAGCGGATCGAGCGTGCAGGCGGCTGTGGGAAGCATCACGCAACGCTGATTGACCACCGGGTGAAAGAGCCTTTGGATTCCCGGCACACGGAAGATCCGCCCGGGATACTCCGCAATCTTCGCACCGCGAAGGATCAACGAGAGGCCTTCACAAGAAGCGAACCGGCTTTCCAGTAACGAGGCGAGTTGATCAGCCGAGACGGAGTGATTGGCGGAGGTCGCGCCAACACTGGTGATGCCGTTCTCCAGCCGCAGCATCCAAACCCAACCCTCATCAATCAAATGGTGCTGCGCGGCATCATCGGCATCGAAAGGCCAGGTTGCACGTCG
>JBCCOI010000179.1:0-12323 GCA_039025515.1 Planctomycetota bacterium | reverse complement strand
GGGATTAGCTGCTATCGTCCCTTCGGGACTACCTATCCCCCTAGTCACTGAACCGGTGGCCAAGGCCGGCCAAGGCCACCGGCATGGCGCTACCGTCCCTTCGAGACTGAGTGATGGACAAGAGTCTGCCGATAGTCCCGAAGGGACGTAATCCCCTGTGCCACGTCTCAGCCTATGTAGTTCGAATACTGTCAGTATCGCTAGCATCCCCATGTAGACAAGAGAGGCTCAGTCCGATCGATTTTGACACGTTTTCATCGGGCGGACCGGCGGAGCCGATGGGCGAGTTTCAAAAACACGCCTGTGATTGATGGGCCGTTCCTCAAGCGATGGGACGATCAAACATCCTGAGCGGTGCGCGAAACTGCGGCTATCGCCGAGTGGCTCATAGACGGTTCGACTCACGACAATTTTGTCTGCTTGACGTTGAGCGTTGAATCGAACGCGTCTGATCATGCGATTTTTCGCATGTCTGTCGGGTAAATCGGCCCATTCGACGGATTTCTGCTAAGAAAGCTACCCGCCGATCGTCATGCAAGTCGTCCGCCGGCGCCGCTATGCTAAATCTCGATGGTTGTTTTTTGCGCGATTTGCATCGCCGCGCCGGACTCAGCCGAATTCGCTTTGGTGAAATTCTCCTCCCACTTGCACATCACTAGGCAAATGAACATCCATTGGAAACTCCCCGGCAAGGAATTTTGTGCATCCGAAATGCGAAATCGATTTGCCAAGCGTACGTCGGTGTTGTGCGTGCTGCTCGGGTTTATGATCGTCGCCGTCACCACTTCCCCACGAACCGCGATGTCTTCACCAATCGGATTGATGGAACGATTCGCGCTCGCCGATGATCGCGAGGCCTTTCTGACCGAACTGATCCCTGGCAGCGACGAGTACTTCTTCTATCACTGCCTTCACTACCAGAACCTCTCCCAACTCGATCGGGCGGAGGCCATCCTCAACGAATGGTCCGCGGCGAGAAAAGGCAGACTCTCATCGTTGATGCGATCGATGACCGACCGCCAACGGCTACTGACCTACGATGGCCAACCGGATCAGACCATTCGCTATTTAGTCGACCGACTCGGCATCAACACGTCGCACGCTTCGCCCGGTCGGAAGGGAACGCGCCGGTTCGAGAGTGTCTTGCGCGATGAACTGATTTCCGCCGATCGCTTGGTTGTGAGTTCGCTGAAATCAAACCAGCGATTGTCTCCATTTGGAATGCAACTCGCCGCAGACATGTATCTGGCTGGTCAAACGCCGGCTGGCATCTCGCTCAAAGACTTTCTCAAGCGTGTCGACGGTGCTTATCTGAGCCGACTCGATCAACTGGTCGTCAATGAGCTTCGATCACGCCCGTCACGCGAGCAACGATTTGGCGATCTCAGTGCACATCGCTATTTGACGATGGAAGAACTGGACGTCGTCGCAGGTGCGATTCCATCGGTACAAGACGACCGCGACTATGTATTCACTCGCCTACGAATGCTCCGTCCAAATGAGGACCAAAGCCTGACGCAGCAACCCAAAGTACGTTTGGAGTATCTGAAGCGAGTCGAAACATACGCAGCGACACTGCCCGCCTCTTACAACTCGCTGAAAGCTTCGGCAGCTTACCGGCTGCTCGAGTCCAACTTGGCGTTTGGAATTTGGGACCGCGATTTGTTGATGCGTTATTTGCAGTTGCCGCGCCAAAGCCCCATTGTTCATCCCGTATTGCGACGGCAAAACAATCGTGCTTCCTTGACGGAAGACTTTCAGGACGCGGCGACCTTACCGCCCATCGGTAACGAACAGTCCCTCATCGAAACGTGCCTTTCACACTTCTTGCGCGACGCAGCTGATACCAGGGCGTTCGATCGCCTGGTGGATCCCGACTATCTTCGGCGCGTTTTTGCAACCACAAAGTTGCTTTCCGGTGCGGCCAATTCGAAGGTGTTCTACGACATGCTTTCGCCGCCGGAACGCATCGAATTGCGGGACCGCGTTCAGCTTACATTCGCGCCCAGTAATCCGAAGTTCCTTTCTGCAGATCAACCGACCGAGTTGTTGGTCGATGTCAAAAACATTGACAAACTCGTCGTGCGAGTCTACGAGATGAACTCGCTCGCCTACTACCGATCGAATGAAAAGTTGCTCGACACTGACGTCGAGCTGGACGGATTGATCGCGACTCACGAAAAGACGCTCACTTTCGATCGACCCGCGATCGAGCGACATCGTGAACGTATCGCGATTGACCAGGCCCAAGGTCGTGGCGTTTGGGTCATCGACTTGGTCGGCAAGGGACTGAGGACACGGGCGATCATCCGTCGTGGTGATCTTGAATCGGTACAAACACGCACCGGCGAGGGCTTGGGTTTCACGATCATCGATGAACAAGGCGACCCGGTCCCCGGCGCGAAGCTCTACGCCGGGAATCTCGAGTTTGAAGCCAATGACAAGGGTGAGATCCTGGTTCCGATGGTGAATCAGGCGTTGACACGAGTGGGAATCATCAGTGATGGGGCAATCGCCAAGCGTTTTCTCTTCATCCAACCCGGAGAGTCCTACAAGCTTGATGCCGCGTTCTTTATCGACCAAACGCTGGTGCAGAGCGGGCGTCAATCAACGCTGTTGGTTCGCCCACGATTGACGCTTGATGACACGCCGGTCGATCCGAGCATGATCTCGGAGGCAAAGTTGCGCGTCACCGCAACAGATTTGGATGGGATACAGGTCAGTCAAACATTTTCGAACGTTGCGCTCGGTCAAGACCAAGAACTCTCTATCGATTTCAGGACGCCGCCTCGTACTTCAAAACTTGATTTTGAATTGAGCGGGCATGTCGTCGGACTCTCCGATCGTCGCGAGCGTGAAGTAATCGCTTCGAAGTCAATCGACCTTGCCGGAATCCGACAGTCCAATCAAACGACCGACGCTTTCCTGACGCACGACGGAAAGCAATACATCATCGAGACTCGTGGACGAAGTGGCGAACTGGTTGCCGCCACGACCGTTCAGCTGCGTTTCGAGATGATTTTGGGCGACGTCGTCCCCAATGCAACGCTGCAGTCAGATGACGACGGACGAATCGGCCTCGGAGAACTCAACGGCGTGCACGCCGTTCAATTCGTCGTTAGCGGTGGTGCGACACACCGAATTGAACTTGCCAATGATCAGCAGACCTGGCCAACCTCGATTCACGTGGCGGCAAGCGAGACCTTGCAGCTACCCGTGGTTAATCACGATCGCGCGGAGTCGTTCCGTCTGATTGAGCTTCGTGCGGACCAGATCGGATCGGACCATTCCGAACGACTTCGCCTTGCTGATGGCTTTCTGGTCTCCGACGAGCTCCCTTCCGGCGACTACGCGCTCATCGATCGCGCCTCCGCGCGGCGGACTTTGGTAAGTGTTGTCGATGGACCAAACCTGAGCGGTGTCCTGGCGGGAAAGACACGCCACCGCGAAAGCAACTTCGTCGCGCCCGTCACCGTGAAATCGACACAGTTCAATCCCGACGGAAGTCTCACCATCCAGCTAGGTGGCGAAGTCCGTTACGCACGAGTTCACCTCGTCGGGTCTCGGTATCTCGACTCAACGCTTCCGATTCACTCACTCGACTTGGGCATGCCCAAACTGCAAGGACGAGAGTTGATGCTTGATCGCAATGGCTACATCAGCGATTTGCGGTTGGGCGATGAGTATGAGTATGTCCTCCGGCGGCAATACGCCCAGAAATACCCCGGCGTTATGCTCCCTCAACCCGGCGTGTTGCTGAACCCATGGGAAACCGAAACGGTGAACGTCGGTTCGCAGGTTGCCGCGGCAGGTCAAGCACCGATGAGTTCGGATGCGTCGGCGGCGCCGCGATCCAAGTCGGCGATGCGCGAGCAGTTGGCCCGGCGTGCAGGCAGCACGGGATCCGACTTTGATTTTCTGAAAGATTCTGGAGCGATCATAGCCGGAGCAGTTGCAGACGAAGACGGCCGTGTCACGATTCCCGCCGAAGTCATCGAAGGGATGCCCGTCCTCCGTATCGTTGCGGCGGGTCCACTCTCAATCGTTCAGAAGACAATTTTTCGTAAAGGCGGAACCATTGAAGCTTTGGATCTTCGTCTCGCCAAAACACTATCGATCAAAAAACCTTACACATTCGACCGTGGCGTCATCTTGGTTGGCCCCGAGAAGCCGATCGATCTATCGACGCTAGGATCAGCCCAAGTGCAGATTTTTGGTGACGTTGAATCGCTTTTTGCTCTGTTCCAAACGCTGGTGAACGATCCTCGATTTGCGGAGTTCTCCGTGCTTCGTCAGTGGGGAAAACTAAACACGGAGCAAAAGTTGGCTGAGTATTCGAAGCTTGCTTGCCACGAGCTTCATCTGTTCCTTTGGGCACACGACCGGGCGTTCTTTGATGCGGTGATTCTGCCTTATTTGGCGAACAAGAAAGAAAAGCAGTTCATCGACCTTTGGCTACTCGGTGATTCTCTGGAGAGTTACACGCAGCTCTGGCGCTACAAGCAACTGTCTGCGGCCGAACGAGCGTTACTCGCGATCGCACTCCCGAAGATGCGACCAGTCGTGCAGCGTGATCTTTCGGACTTCGTCGCCTCGGTGGATCGCGATTTCAACCGGCAACGCAAGTTGATTGAAAGTGCAATTGCGAGCGGAGGCATGATGGGCGGAGTGATGGCAGAAAGTCGTGAGCTTCCGTCACCTTACTACCTGATGGACGAAGACGTCGAGGCGGAGTCTCTCGGCGTCGCCATGGGAGACATGTTCTCGCTCGGCCAGGATGCACAGAAGGAGTCGGTTCGGTCACGGGCTGAAAGAGCATCGAGATCGAGTGGTAGGCTCGGAACGCCGATGCGTGTTTTGGGCGGCCGTGGACGTGGCGGATTCGGCGGCGGCGGTGGTGGCGGCTTGAGCTTCTACCAAGAACTCGATCAGACCAAACAATGGGCGGAGAGTCACTTTGATCGTGTGAGGGCTGTCGGCGGGCAAAGTCCTCAATTGATTCCCACTAACGCCTTCTGGCGAGACTTGGCGATGACGCCTTGGGACCGAGACCAGCAACAGAGCCCAAGTGTTTCAGAAGCTCTGCTGCAAAGCGTGGAGACCCGTCACGCGGCATTGGTGGCGCTCGCATTCTGCGGATTACCGCTCGATTCCGGCGAAATCGCGTTGCCGGCTCGCCCGGAGACCGTTTATCAGCCAGAACATGAAGTTGCTCTGGTGACCAAGCGTTTGATGTCGCTGGAGACATCCGAAGAGCCTTCACCGGTGTTGATCGGACAGATGTTTCGACCGGCCAACGTGAACGCGAATGAGGTCGCAGACGGTGACCCTCCACAATTTGAAACCGGTCAGTCTTACGTCGGCGTCGTCGTGCTCTCCAACCCGACGGCGAAAGAACAAACGGTCGAACTGTTTTGGCAAGTTCCCGCGGGAAGCATCCAGCTCGCAGGTAGCCAGACTCTCGACAGCACGACCATGACATTGGCCCCGTTCGCCGTCGAGTCGGTCGAGTATCAGTTCTACTTTCCAAGTTCCGGCGAATTCCAGCACTACCCGGCGACCGTTTCCTATGAAGGAGTGTTGTTGGCGCGTGGAAGCGAAAAGTCATTCCGAGTCGTCGAACAGCTTGATGATCCGGGTGTGACTTGGCAGGCAATCGCTCGAGAAGGCAACGCCCAAACAATCGGCGAGTTTCTGAGCGATGCAAATCTTCACAAGATCGATTGGAATCTGGTTCTTCATCGCCTCCGAGACCGCGACGTTTACGCGGTCGTCGCCGAAGCGATATCCCAGGCACAACTACCCATTGATTCCGTGTGGGCTTACGGTTTCCATCACAAAGACGCGACGGGAATGAAGCACTTCCTCTCCTTGCGAAATGATTTCGTTGGCAGCGTTGGGCCGATTCTTCGGTCGCCGCTGTTGGGTGTCGATTCGATCGAGCAGATGTCCTACGAGCATTTGGAATACGCGCCATTCGTGCGAGCTCGAATCCATCGTTTGGGAAAAGAGAACGTGATCCTCAATGACAAATTTCTCGCTCAGTATCAGGCTTTCGTGCGGGCGATCGGATTCCAACCCAGGGTGGAGAATCAAGACCGACTTCCGTTGGCCTACTACCTGCTGCTTCAAAACCGGATCGAAGAATCGATCGCAGCATTTGAAAAGATCAATCGTGAAGAAATCCCGAGCGCGCTTCAGTACGACTACATGAAGGGTTACCTGCTGATGCATCTTGGTGAATACGAAGAGGCTCTCGCGATCGCACAACGATACGAGTCATATCCCATCGATCGTTGGCAATCACGTTTCACGACGATGGCAAACCAAGTCCAGCAGCGGTTCGAACTGATGAATGCCGGGCAACTGGCATCAGTACAGGGCGGTGAACAGGATGACGACGGGCGTTCCGTTTCGCCCGATGCGGCTGACCTGGCTTTGGCGGATCGCGAAAAAGCCAACAGCCAAGGTTCGGCCGCCATACCGGAAGTGATCGCTCGTGTGGAAGATGACACGATTCGGTTGGATCACCGAAATTCGGACGAGATGCAAGTCAACTTCTATGGCGTTGACCTCGAGCTGTTGTTCAGCAAAGCGCCCTTCGCTCGAACCGATCTTCAGCGGATTGCAATGGTCAAACCCACGCAAACCAACATCGTCACCGCCGAAGAGAAAACGGGAACGACACGCCTGCTCATTCCAGAGGGCCTCCGTAGCAAGACACTCTTGGTGGAGGCGATCACGGGGGCTTCACGCAGCACCACGCTCTACTTTGGCGGCGACTTGACGACGTACGTCAGCGAAGCCTACGGGCAATTGCAAACAACAAGTACGCAAACCCGTCGGCCGGTTGCTGGTGCTTACGTGAAAGTCTACGCGAGGTACGGCGACGGTAACGTTCGGTTCTACAAGGACGGCTACACCGATGGCAGAGGGCGATTCGATTATCAAAGCGTCAGCGCATCGGACGCTGCCGGTGCGGAACGGTACGCCATCCTTGTCTTGAGCGATAAGTTTGGGGCAACGTTGCACGAAGTCGCATCACCGCAGCGCTGACGGTCGCGGCACGGAAAGCTCTCGAAGCTTTTCCTCATATGCTTTGCGATCAGCACGCCAACGTTCGCGGAGCTTTTCCGCGACATCGACTCCGGCGAGCGTATCGGTGACGAGATTTGAAAGTGACTCGAGCTCGCCTGGTCGGGACGGGTCACCGATCCAACGAATTCTTCCGTCGGTCGCACTCAGGGCAAATTGGCCTTCGCTCAGGGAAAGTGCTCGGGTAAGGCGCCCACGTGAATCATCCACAAACACCCAGCCGGAGCCAGGCTGACCGACGCCTTCCGAACTGTAGCCGGGCTCTCCGAGCCCGGAACCCGGCACATTCTGACTCAAAGTCCGCACCGATTCGCCATCACCAATCACGATCCGTCGGACCAATGACCGGGCTTTAGGCGCGAGCGCCAACGATAGCGAATTCATGGTTTGGATCGACCGCAACAAGCCGGGATCGCTGGCATCAGAAACTTCCGGCGTTACAAACCAGAGTGTCAGAGGTCTGTCGATTCCGCGGTGGCCGAGGCGAATCTTTCCGGTGAGGTCCACCGACTTGAACGACTCGACGGCTGCACCAATCTGTGGATGCGGCAACGGTGGCGGGAGCGGAATCAGCGAGCGCACGAACGTGGGTTTGTCGGGCCCCGTCGATCGCGGCATGTTTGTCAATTGCAACGGGCGTTCCGGCTTTTGAAAAGTCGCATCCTTCAAAAGCAACTCCAAACTGCGAATCTTCCACCCATCCAGTTCCACCGGATTTCCCGCGAGTGAAGTTGGCAAATCGACCGCGACAATCATCGACCGTGCTCGGTCTACATGGAATCGATAAGAATCATTGCCCGCGGCCGCCGCGACAACCAAACAGGAAAAGCCTTCTCGCGACGAGAACCCGTCGTACTCGATGCGTTGATTCGACTCATCACTCTCAAAAAGCCGTGCCATCGGGTCGGCATCGAAAAGCCACTCCAGTTGTGGCGGAGGACCTCCCAGTCCAAGCGTCATTCGCGCAGCAAGAATCGAATCGCCGAGCAATCGCGGCAACTCTGGTCTTCCACCCGATTCACTGGAAGCAATGGGTCCACCGACGACCACTTGGCCGTCATGCATCACAGAATCGGGCTCTGCGATCCATCCGATCGTCTCATCACCGTCGGTCCAAAGCCGGGCGTCATAGGCCGCCACCCAAAGTGAAGCCTGATCGAACTGCACGTGCATGGGGGCAACTTGAACCGAAGATTTCGAATCGCGTTCGAGTCCCAAACGCACGACGCCCTCATCACGGTAGGCCCCGGCGGACTGATACCTTGAAAAGATTTGTTCCAAGAAGACGCCCGCAGGAACTTCCGGGATCAATTGTTCGATCGTTTCTTCACCAGACGATGCAACAGGCTCCGGTTTCGAGCAGGCAGTCAGAAATGCGAGCAAGCTGGTGAGGAGCACGAAACGAAGTATTCGTTGACCCGATAAACGTCGTCGTTGTTCGTCGGTGCAAGACGCGATGCAAACACTATTTCGCACGTGTGTAGTCAATTTGCATCGTCTTTGTTTCGCTTCCATCTGGATTGGTGGTGTACATCGTCAGCTGAAACTTGTCCTTCGACTTGTACTTGGTCACCATCTTCATCTTCATTTCACCCATGGGGCTACTTCCGGTCGAGTTCTCCGTCAACGTATCCGTTTTTTCATCATACGTTCCGACACTTCTCATCATGCCGGAGCCGAAGTTGTCGATCCAGGTCCCAACATACTTTTTCAGTTTATTGTCGTATCCCTGAAGCCCCATTCCCTGCATCGGCATTCCGCCGAAGTCGCTCTTAAAGTCGCACTTCACGAAACGTCCACCCATGATCATTTCGAAGACGGCGACGCCTTCGGCTTTGATGGGTTGATCGGGATTTGTCGAAAAATCGGTACTGACTGTGTTCCAGGTCCCCACCATCCGTTCGAGGTGTTTGTGGGAGGGTCCGGGCTCAGCAAACTTCATCCATTCATCCATCATCTCCGAACCTGCTTCGGCGGATTGAGGGTCATCAGCGACCGCGAGCGGAAGAAACAGGAACGTCAAACAGGAGATGGATAGAAACGCGCCGAGTGTTCGAAGTGATTGCTTTAGCATGCCGGGGGTCTCCGCTCTTTGCCGTGGCTGGTTGAATTGAAAATCGAAGGAACGCTTAGGATAGCCGAAAAACTTGCCGCCGAATCGTAGACAAGGGATCACGAATTTCAGACGTGACTTGACGGTTCGACGACGTTCGAAAACGATGAACCTAGGAAGTCGATTCGTTGTCCGACAGCCGGGACTGCGATATGAAAACTTCTTGCACTGACACTCTCAACGTCCAAATAGGCGATGAAACACGGACTCTCTACCTTCGGTAAGCGACTGGCTCACGATTCCGGGATCGGCGAATTGATGCGTGACCTCGGCGAGGCACTTGCTGCCGGGAATCCCGAAACCTGCATGCTGGGCGGAGGACAGCCCTCCCACCTGCCGGAGTTGACGAAACGTTGGCGAGAGCGGCTCCATGAGATCGGGGAGCAAGCCGAGCTGGCAGATCGTGTGCTGGGCAACTACCAGCCGCCCGCCGGCGACCTCGGATTCCGAAAGGCCGTCGCTGAGCTCTTTCGACGAGAGTACGACTGGCCGATCACGGCGGAAAATGTCTGCGTGACTGCCGGCGGACAAGCTGCTTTCTTTTTGCTCTTTAACGCCATCGCTGGACGATTCGACGACGGTTCTTGCAAGCGGGTTTTGTTTCCGATCGTTCCCGAGTACATCGGTTACGCCGACCAATCCACGTCGACGACGATGTTCAAAGCAAATCGCCCCAAGATCGAAAAAATTGGGACGCACGAGTTCAAATACGCGATCGATTTCGAATCATTGGAGATTGACGAAAACATCGCGGCAATCTGTCTTTCACGACCCACAAATCCGTCATCCAACGTGGTCACCGATGACGAATTGCTGCACCTGTCTGAACTCGCAGAGCAACACGACATTCCGCTGATCGTCGATAACGCTTACGGGAATCCGTTTCCTGGTGCCGTGTTCGGCGAAACCAACCCGATTTGGAATGAGAACATCATCTCCACTCACAGCCTTTCCAAACTCGGATTGCCGGGAACCAGGACGGGGATCGTCATCGCGGACGCTCCCATTGTCCGGTACATCGCCGAAATGAACGCGATCACGGCTCTTGCCAACAATAACCTCGGCCAAGCGATCGTTCAGCCGATGATCGAGTCCGGCGAAATTCTACAGCTCAGTCGCGAAACCATTCGGCCGTTTTATCAGCGGCGCGCGAATGCTGCTCGCGGCTGGCTGACGGAGGCTCTTGGTTCCGACATCCCCTATCGGTTGCACCGAAGTGAAGGCGCCTTTTTCTTGTGGCTCTGGCTGGAGGGGTTGCCGATCACGTCACAGCAGCTCTACGAGCGCTTGAAGGCCAGGGGAGTCTTGGTGATCTCCGGACACTACTTCTTTTTTGGTGTGAACGACGATTGGAGTCATCAGCACGAGTGTCTGCGTATCAGCTTTACGGCACCGGAAGAATTTCTTCATCGCGGTTTTCAAGTGCTGGCCGAAGAGTTGCAAGCCATCTACCGAGATGAACGTGTGACTTGTTAGAGATGCATTCACGTAGGACAACGGCGTCCGAGTTGATCCCTCCCTCCACTCACTTTTTGGTAAACGCGCGATGTCTCCTGCAAACGTCAGCCTGATCAACTCGGTGATTCTGATTGCGGTCGGTCTGATGGGCTTCTTCGGCTCGGAGGCCCCTTCGCCGACGGCTTTTTTTCCCGTTGTCTTCGGCGTCATCTTGCTCGCCTGCAACTCGGGTGTCCGCAAAAAGAATAAAGCCATCGCCCATATCGCGGTCGTGGCAACATTGCTCATTTTGCTTGGATTGATCATGCCGCTGATTGGTTCGATCCGCCGAAGTGACACGGCCGCCATTGTTCGGGTTACGCTGATGATTGTTTCGACGATTTTCGCGCTCGTGATCTTTATCCGCAGCTTCATCGAGGCCCGCCGAAGCCGTGTCGACGAATCTGCTTCGGGGGGCGTTGCCGGGGAATCATCGAGCAACTGATCTGATCCCACCTTTTGACTGAGCTGAAGCCGTTGAATCTTGAAGAATTCACGCAGCACGTACTCTCATTGCTTCAGCAAGAGTTTCCTGAGCGTGGATTTCAACTCGCCGACGAGTTGGGTGTCATCACCGACGGAACCGCCACGTTTGGGATGACGAATCTTTTCGCTCAATATCAGCAGGCGCATCTGAGCGAAGAGGACTTCACCAAAGCGGTGATCGACAAGTTTGGTTCCGCAATCAAGTTGATCGACGGAATTGATTCGCCCATTCCGGAGACTTGGGCCGAAGCCGAACAGCGTTTGAGGGTTCAGCTGGTCAGTTCTCGCGTCGCGACGCACGGCCGCGCGATCACGTTTCCGTTCGCCGATGACGTCTACTCGTCTTTGGTGGTCGACTGTGAAAGCGGCTACGCTTACATCGGCAGCGAAGATCTCGAACGCTGGGGGCAATCAGCGATCGATGCGATCGAGATCGGTAAACGAAATGTCGTTCTCTCCAGACCCTCTCTGCCGATGGCGGTACTTCCCGGCGAGTCACCATTGGTCTCGATTCAAACCGGCGACGGCTACGACGCAGCCCGCGTGCTCATTGAAGCGATCCGGGCGAGAATGATCGAAGAGCTAACCGGTGACGCCGACGGTGAAGTGTACGCGGCGGTTCCCAACCGCGACTTCTTGATCGCGTGGCCGATGGGGTTGGATGCGGAAGTCCACGAAAAGCTTCGAGACACCGTCGCCAAAGATGCGCGAAGTCAATCACACCCGCTTTGCGAACGGGTTCTGCGCATCACCCGACACACGATCGACCTGGCAAGCTGACTCTTGCAAGCCGCTACCATTCCTTCGAATCTGTTCGGAATTAAGGAACGGGCGATCAATGATTGTCGCCGATCGGCTCCGTCCGATCGATTTTGACACGTTTCCATCGGACGGAGCCTCTCTTGTATACATGGGGATGCTAGCGATACCGACAGTATTGGAACTACATAGGCTGAGACGTGGCACAGGGGATTACGTCCCTTCGGGACTATCGGCAGACTCTTGTACATCACCCAGTCTCGAAGGGACGGTAGCGCCATGCCGGTGGCCTTGGCCGGCCTTGGCCACCGGTTCAGTGACTAGGGGGATAGGTAGTCCCGAAGGGACGATAGCAGCTAATCCCACAGATAGC
>JBCCOI010000178.1:0-12378 GCA_039025515.1 Planctomycetota bacterium | reverse complement strand
TGTTCGGTAGATTCCGTTCAGAAGACCTCCGTTTCTAGCCACAATCGTCTTTTTGCCACTGAAGTCAGCGACAAAGAACGACGTAAATAAGTTCCCGATGGTTCCACCTTCAAACAGGCCATGAATGTGTGATGGCGAAATCGGCCGAAAATCGAACGCCCACCATTCAAACTCTTGACCCATCAGTTCCATCGACCCCACCCAGTGCCCCTTGAGGTGGCGAAGCAGTTCGAAGCCTTGTCGCGTTACATCGACCGGCACGATTTTTGGAGCGACGAAACTCCGGTGCGAATGGTTGGCAGGTGTTTTCTTTTCGGTCCCCTGCTCAATGAAGCCCTGTCCCGCCCAACTTTTGATTACGCGACGCATATAGCTGGGCATCAACCCGCTGGGCGGCATCGGATCGTCTTCGTTGTTTATACGATCGAGTAAGTTTCCCTCCTTGACGTGTTCGCGGACGGATTCGTAGCTCGTCAGCCTCAGGTCACCTTCCGGGTTTTCACCTGCATGACAAGTCGTGCAGAACTCCTTGATAATCGTCGAGACATCTTCACTGTACGAGACCTCGTAGACGATTGAGTCAGATTGCCCCCACACGGACTGTCGACCCGTGGACAGCACGATCACCAGCGTCAGATAAGTCATCGCTCGGCGAATCGTTGCTTGTGACATGGATTTTCACTTTCCGGAGGTTAGAATAAATTGGCAATACTGAAAATTTATCGCCCGAGCCATTGTTTGTCAAGAATGACAATCTAAGGAGACAACCGTTGGGTCGCCCCAGTCTTGCCGAACAACGAACACGAGAGATTTTGGATGCCTTTGAGCGCTGTGTCGCGCGTCATGGACTAGAAGCCAGCTCGCTCGAGTTGGTCGCAGAAGAAGCCGGAATGAAGCGAAGTATCCTCAGACACTACGTCGGCAACCGAGGCCAGCTAATCGTCGCGCTTGCCGAACGTGTGATTCAGAAGTACCAGGCATTCTTCGAAGATCACTTGGCCGCCTCCAGTCGGCTCGCTCCGATCGGACAATTGATGGGCTACTTCTTCCCAAAAGTGTCAGCCAGTTCACCCGAGTCAATTCTTGTCATCGAGTCCCTCATCGCCGAGGGTAGCCGGAACGAAGTCGTACGCCGTCAAATGCAAGACTACGTCGATTGGCTCGTCACACGCTGCGCGGAGCTCCTGCGCATCGAATACCCCGGAGCCACAAAGAAAAAGTGCTGGGACGTTTCCTATGGGCTTGTCTGCCTTTGTTTCAACCAAGAATCGCTAACGCCACTTCAATTGCCACGCAAGTACGCCAAGGCGGCCAAGCTTTCTGCGGAGATACTGATAGCTTCGCTGGATGGATGAAACGGCCCCGGAGATGACTCGGAGGCTCTTGTGCTCGCCGCGTACTTGGCAAGTTACTGCTGATCCGAATCCAACGGCTGCAGGAACCAGTCGGTGTAATCGAGAGGGAAGCCCTCACGAAACGGAGGAATCGGCTCGCCGGTCATTTTTTCGATCGACCAGAAGCATGCCCTACCTGAGCCGGGCATTGGCGAAGCAAACTCTCGAAGATCCTTGATTGCCGAACGGGCATTCATGCGTCCCAGGCTGATTGCACACATTCTTCTGACTTCCTCAAACTCTGGTTCTTCGCCCCGGACATCGCGCACCCGCGCCACCATTGATGAGACGAGTCTGCTCTCGGGATCATTCTCCCGTATCCACCCGAGCGACCAACACGCCGCAGCGCGGGCTCGCTCCCCGAGTGAAAAATCCTTAATCACGTACTTGCGCATCAAACCTTCGGAAGGCGCGAATCGCTGCTGCCCGAACGCAAGAAACAGCTGTGCCTGCAGATCTGTCGGACCTTGATCGATCGGTGTGTACTTGCCCACTCGAAATCCTTGATCCAGATCAACAGCCCGAGCGAGCATCGCCGGCAGGTGTTCATCCATGCGCAGCACTCCGAGGCCCCAACCGGCGGCTACCATCGCTTCACCTCTCGGGTGCCAGATCAACTCGGTGAGTCGCTGGCCACTCACTTTATGGTCCAGCGCAACCAAGACACGCGTCGCTTGCTCGCATCCACGCCAATCGTCTCCGCCAAGTACTCTGGTCGCCTGAATTAGCACCTCATCACGAAGTTCTTCGTTCCCGGCAAGCTCGAACAACATCTCGGCGACGGATTGACGGAGTTCGGGGTTGGGATCATTCATCAAGTTCGCTAATGGACCAAGCAGTTCTACTGCGGGACGAACGAAGTAGGCTTTGGCGACGATTCGGCGGACATTGACATCGGGATGGTCAATGGAACTCTCGCCTAAGGTCACAACGTTCTGCGGGTCAAGCTCGAACAAGCGTTCCAATGCGGCCGTCTTGACTGATGCTTGATCGCGATTCGCCAGCGAGTTCAGCAAGCGAACCGCCATAGCATCTGAATGTCGGCGAAGCAACCGAACCGCGAGCAGCGGTGCGAACCGATCTCCGTCGGAAGAGGAATCCAATTCATTTGCGAGCTCCACCAAGCCTTGGTCAAAGAGATCTGCGAGAGCGGAAGCGGAAGCCAAACGAATCGAGGCCGGATCATTCTGCGACAGCACTAATGTCCGAAGTGCGTCCGCGGAGTCCTTGTCATCGATCGCGCCGAGACCCTCCACGGCGACTCGCAACGAGAAGGCGTCGGTGGACGGTTCAGAAAGTCGCCTCCGCCAGTCTTCTCGCATCGATGCATCCTGCCAATGAACC
Organism: Planctomycetota bacterium; assembly: GCA_039025515.1. Classification (GTDB taxonomy): domain Bacteria; phylum Planctomycetota; class Planctomycetia; order Pirellulales; family Pirellulaceae; genus Stieleria. The sequence continues at coordinate 9,640 of JBCCOI010000178.1, read as the reverse complement.
AATGCAGGTTCGACAATCGATGAAACCGCTCGACCATGGCGCAGCGCCTGCTCGACCAGCAGCGGTGCATGCTCTTTCGCATCCAGCGTCACAAGTGCCTTGACGAGCGAACGACGAAGGAGAGGGTCAAGATCCGATTGGGAGAGCAGTTGAACAAGCGGGTCCACCGCACGCTGAACTCCTGGAACTCCACGTTCCTTGGCAACTGCAATCGTGTCGACGATCTGCCGCTGAAGTTTGGGGTACGGTTTCTGCAGCGTCTCGAGCCACAAGTCCAGCGGGCGAGACGTGATCTCAATCCGCACCGGTGGTGACTCAAACTTTGGATCCGAATACATCACATACTCGACGTCCGGCAGCTCAGCTGCGACTGCACCCCTTTGAACTGCAATCTGCAATAACCAAAGACATAGCAAGAAGGCCTTCACCGTTCTTTCAGACGCACCGGTTGGCTTTGTCACGAAATCACCTTTTCGGAAATCAGACTAAAAGATGGCCATCAAACGGGTCGCGTGAGTCGCCAAACTTGGACGCCGAACACGGAAAACAGCACCAGCGATAATCCGCCCGAGATCCACCAGGCACTCGGAATGAGGTTGTAGGACTCGAATCCTGGAGCTTTGATGATTGATAACGCAGCACTCGCCGGGTTCGTCATCAGTGCACCCTGCACGACCGAATATCCGAACGGCGCATCTCGTCCCAACCAGATCAAAAAGGGCGTCAAGAAAATCGTGATCACGACGATGTAGGAGATAGTCGTTGCAGTCGCCGTTGTTCGAAAGAAACTGCCAATCGTGGCACTCAACGCCATTGTATACATAACGGTCAACAGCAAGCAGACCAATACCATGCGAACTTGCTGGATCATCTGTGGCTGGATGTAGATCATCACTAAGTAGCCGGGCAATGTTGCCAGCAGCACGAGAAGCAATGTCCATAAAACGCTCAGCAACTTGCCACGCACGATCGCCCCAGACGATAGCGGTGTAAGACGCAGCAATTCCCATCCACTCCCGTCACGTTCACCACTAATCAATCCCGATGCCAAGCTTGGTGTGAGCACGATGATCAGCACTGCTTGCAAGACCACCATCAATCCGCCGATCGTCTCGGTGCCCCACGCCGTAACGCTGGTTGCGGCCGCAAACGTCAAAGCGATCGAAAGCAGCGCCGATGCGGCAACTAAACGAAACAGCCACTGAGACCGGCCAAACCGCCGACAGCGAAACTCTTTCACCATCACTGGATTGAGGTACCAGGGAATTCCACCCTTCCGCTTCTGAGGATCGACCACAAAAAGCAACCGCCTTATCAGTCGTTGACCGGTGCTACGGTCCTCCGTCATCACGCCTTTTGCGCGTGACCGGTCGAAAATTCGGTAGTTGAGGCGCGAGAGCGTCAGTGCTGCAAAAACGATACTTGATACCAAGCTGAAGCTAGCGAACACCGGCCAAGTCGATCGTTGCACCAGCCCGCGATCACCGGGCGACATCTGATTCATCAACTCCGTCATCACGGGAACGGGCGAAATCCCTCGAAGGGTGCCGGAAATCATCCCCAGGAATCCGCCGTCGCCGGCGAAAAAGGCGGCCGGTAACAGCGTCGCAAGCGATGTGATGAAAATCAACGTGTACGTCACACGTACAGCCGCATCGGCAGTGTGCACGTAACTACTGATCAACATCGCGAGCGTGACGTAATGAAAAATCAACAAAACCAACAGCAAATAGAAGCGACCGATACCGCTTTGCAGATCTATCCCACCCATTGCATAGCAAGCGGCCGCACCGGGCAGGCTTGCCAACAACACAAGCAAGGCAAACATGAGCACACCGGCCAGTTTGCCAAAGTAGATCGACGCCGCCGACAAGGGTGAATTCAAGAGTAAGGCAAGCGTGCCATCATTCTTTTCATTGACAATCGACACCGCGGGAAACGCGGGAACTAAAAAGACGACACCCGTTAGAAGTCCGTAGCCGAAGATACGGAACACCTGCATCGATTGAGTCCCGCTCAGATCAACGGTCCCACTGCCCGGCCAACGTATCAAGACGGCAGCAGTAAAAATAACGGATAGACCCAGCAGAACGGCGAATGCTCTTGGTGATCGCAAGATCCCAAGAAACTCTCGCACGACAATCGGATTCTTGTCGATTTGATTCATTCGGATTGTCCCGCGACCGACAAGAAAGCGTCCTCTAAGTCCGTTGGGACTTCGCGAAACTGGGATACCGGAGCACCATTCTGGACCAGTTTGCCCAACAGCGGTGACAACTCTCGGTCCGAAAGACTGGTTGTGAAACGCACCATTGCTTCGGTACGAGCGGGCGTCGCGGAAGTTTCATCGCCAGCAGCCGTCAGCCATTCATTCACGTTCGTCGTGACCTGGTCAACATTTTCGCTATCGACCAACTGAACTTCCATGGTTCGCCGCTGCTTGATGTCACGCATGATGTCGTCAAGTGTTCCGAAAGCTCGCAACTTTCCTTTCGTTATCATCGCAACGAGATCACAAACTCGTGCCAACTCGGGAAGGATGTGACTGGTCACGATCAGCGTTTTGCCCATACCGGCCAAACGCAGCAACATGGTCCTCATGTCGATCCGCGCCTGCGGATCCAGACCATTCGCGGGTTCGTCAAGAATCATCACTTCGGGATCATGCATCAGCGTTCTTGCGATGGCGACACGCTGCTGCATCCCACGGCTGAGTGCATCGACGAACAAGTCCTTCATGTAAGTCGCCCCAGCGATTTCCATGACTTCATCAATTCGCTTGTTTCGTTTTCCCCGAGCGATCCCGTAGGCGGCACCGAAAAAATCTAAGTACTCGGTGACGCGCATGTTGCTGTACTTCCCGAAATCGTCGGGCATGTATCCGACCAATCGCTTGATTTTCCTCGATTCACTCACGCAGTCTGCACCCGCGATGTTAGCCGAGCCACTTGTCGGACGCGCGAGCCCCACCAGAATTCGTATCGTTGTCGTTTTGCCTGCGCCGTTGGGGCCAATAAAACCGAGAATCTGTCCCTTCCCGACCTCGATGTTGAGTGAATCGAGTGCAGTAAATTCGCCGTAGCGTTTTGTCAGTTCACGCGTTTGGACGACCGGTTCGCTACTCAAGGATTGCCTCCGCGTCGAGAGTCAGTTCGTTTAGCTGCCAAGTGATGTTGGTTGATTCTGCAGGAGCAATCTTATCCGACGAGGCCAAACTGTTGGCGGGAACAACCATCGTGTCCGCCCCGTCTAGCTGGGCGCCTCCCGGACGGCTCACGCTGAGTGTGAGTAATAACCCATTGTTAGAAATCACATCCAACGCCTCTCGGTTGTCGATCGAAAATGCGAGCTTGCCGACCGGGCTTTCCGCTTGGAACAAGACCACGGGTTCGCCTTTCACCCAGCCCTTCATCTGTACTGTCCGCTGTGAGGCTTCAATCGCCATCGTGACATTCACACGAGTCAGCTTGAGTCCGGTTAGACAATCCGGAAAGCGAAACAGCAAATCGCTTTCCGTCGGTTTGGTTACATCCGTCAGCCATTGATCCGTCGCCTGATCAAAGATGGATGAGAGACCTTTGGATGCCGCGTACGACTCGGTGGAGACGAACGTGGAGGGAATCCTAAAGGGAACACCGAACGCCGGAGCTCGAAGCGAAAGAGGTACGGAAACCAGCGACGTTTCGAAATTCTCAAAGCTATCCGATATGGAAAGAGCAGGCGAAAGTTGCTGCGTCCAAAAAAGCAACTGAGGACCATTGGCAAGAAAATTGGATTCCGCAGCAACGTGAATGTCTCGAAGAAACTGCTGACGTAAGCGCTGCCCGTCGGACATCAGGGTCTCGGAGATGAATTGGTTTTGCTCCAGACGATCCCCGCTGCCAGCTCGAACGGTGAGCGAACCGGACTCTCCTTCGAGTACCGTTGAGGATGCGGCCGTTGATGGCGAAGGAAATGAAGCGATCAATGCGTCTTCAACGGTTAACTGCTCCGCACCCCTTAGATCGCCGACGAACCCATCTGCATCGAAAGTTCCGAAGAGAGACAAGCCACTGCGATTCCAGAGTGTCGTTTCCGATCGCCAAGTCTGAACGGTTCCGGGTGGCTGATCCGGCGATTTCCAACGCATTCGCCCAGTTTCATCGGTTGTCAAACGGCGAATTCCATCGACGCGATCCATCGGTACGATTGAGCCTTCGGAATCGGCTAGCAGATTCGCTTGGTCCATCGATTGACAGTAAACCGCATGCATTGATTGCACGTCGACCTCATCCGTGGCTCGGTTCACTACGAGTACCTGCCCCGTGGCAACCGTCGACGGAATCGATGACGTGTTTCGACTCCCGATGACGAATAAACCGCCGGCCGCGAAAAACGAGATCACGGGGACGATGAACGCCAACCGCTCGAGCCGACGCTTTGACATGAGCCACAAACCGGCCCCAAGGAGTGCGATTGTGTTGAAACCCAAAAACATCGCGGCAAGCGATAGCCGAGGAATCTGATAACCGATGTTTTCGTTTACCAGCGGTTTCATTGCCGAGACCGCATCAACAACGTTTGACTTTGGTTCGAAGAGTCTTCGCGAGAGTCGATAGTACGCGGGCGTCGGTTTTTCTTCGGCAGTAAGCCAGCCTCGGCCGGCCAAAGTGGTGAAGAGGACCTCGCCTCCGTCGACGCTTTGCCAGTACGCAGCCGGCCACCCATCAATGCTGTAGATCACCTCGACGTCCGGAACCGCAACGCGAACGAAGTCGACCGGGATTTCCGATTCCCAGCGCTCACTACTGACGACTTTCGTTGGATCGAGAGGCTCCCGGGCTTCCAAATCAAACTCGTTCAACGATGTTCGATCAACGACTTCGAACTCAGCGTCGCCTTCCAAAAGCTCACGGATGACCTGCGGATCTGTTCGATCCAGCATGATCCAAATTCGGCCACCGTCGCGTAGCCAACGTCGAAGCTGAGTCATCCCCGCGGTGTCGTTTCGCAAGCCGTCACCCGCGACCACGATCTGATCAAGCTCATCGAGCGCGCGGTACGAATCTGGGAGAAAGCTCGATGGAAACGTGATGGGCGGTAACTCCATTGAATCCAGAATGGTCGTCGAACGCCCTTTCTCAATCAGTTCGGTGAGTGCTCGGCGGGTCTCACTCGATTTCGATTCCCATTCCAATTTTGGTGCGTCGACAATCAAACCTGTGTTGATTTCTCGCTCCGTCAACATCAATGTGCGATCGGTCGTTGCGGAGTTGGTGACACTCCGCTGAAGTGATTCCGTTCCATCTTGCTCCACCAAACGCATGTACGTCATCGGAATCGTAATGCCGTTGTTGGAAACATCCTCCGGGAGGTAAATCGGCATCCAAGTTTGTCTGCGGCTGTTCGCGGGGACAATGAACTTGGCGGAGTACTGCTGCGACGTGTCGCCTCCGACATAGACGGAAACGATCTCCTCACGATCGGATTGACCCGGATTCTGTCCAACGACCGTCAGGGCTCCCCAGTGCCCGGGTGATGAACGTTGGACAACCGACGGCGAAACACTCACGCGTGTCGGAGTCGGATCAGCCGAATTCGCCGGACCTGATGTCGACTGCGTCGAATCCCGCCCGCCCTCCGTCGCATCAACTTGCGCAAAAGCAGGTGCCGAAAAGACGAAGCCAACGAAGGCGAACCAAAGCCAAGCGAATGCACGGTCACCGCAAGAGCGGCATAAAAGTCGAAACATCTGCCTATCGTCAGGCCGGAGTGAAGAATGCGCGATCACGCAGAGTTTAGACGAAACTTCACTGACTGGCACGACGGTGCTCGGCCCTTCCACACGGACCGCGACTGACTACTGCGAGAGCGGAACCGGCGGCTGGTCGCGACCACTCGTCCAAGGAATGCCCGCCTCGTCTAAAGCATCCTCAAACGATTCCATCTCGTCCCCGATCAAATCGAGAAGATCAGACTCGATCTCGCCCCATTGCTCTTTTGCAATCTCGTACTGCTCCAGCGTCGTTTTCGTAGGGCCGCTCGTTCCTCCGAGTGTCCCAAAGAAAGCCCTTTGAAGTCGTCGATTGATGCCAGGCTCCGTCATCACCCAGCGTTGATCCTTCAGTCGATCTCCCGAGAGCTTTCGGGAGAACACGTCGATTCGTTGTTTCAAGTCGATTGCTTGCTTCAACAGTTCCGGGGTCCCCTTGGGGTGAGACTTGAGTAAGCCAATTGACTCTTCGATTTGCGTTTTGCGTTCGGCGAGATGCTGCGACGCGGCGTAGTTTCGATTTGCAAAGACGCCCATTTCTTTGATCAACGCGATCACTTCCGTACGGTCTTGCACCGGAAGGTTTGGATCGACAATGGATTCCACTTCAAATTCGACTGAATCTCCCAACGCGGTAGCTTCGCCATCAGCAAAACGAAACGCCTTTGCGCTGTAGGTGCCTGGCGCAACCATGGGGCCACCACGCAGGTTGGGTCCGAGGCCTTCGTAACGGAAGTTCCAGGAGACTTCGTGGATACCTTTCGATGTCGATAGTTCCTTTCTTGCAACCACGGTTCCGGCAGAATCCATGATCTCCAAATAATGTCGCGGCTGGACTTCATCCTCTTCCGCTTGTAGCGCTTCAAAGCTTGGGATCGGCACATCGCCGCCCGCCTTCTTGATCTTGGCTTCGGCCTTCTTTCGCTTCGCTTTCAAAGACTCGAAGCTCTCTCGAACGTAGTAGCGAATAACGGATCCGTATTCAGGATTCTTTGCATTGAAAGTCGAATCACCTTCGAATCCTTTCACGCCGCCGCGTGGGTCGGTTGGAACATACCAAAACGCGCGCCGAATCGGGAACAAATGAAAGTCCTGTTCCGACAGTAATTCGGGCGTCACCTCACGAAGCAAGCTGTAATCATCGAGGACCCAGAAGCTGCGTCCGAATGATGCTCCCACAAGATCGTTCTCACGCGTTTGGATCTCAAGGTCACGGAATGAAATCGTTGGCAAACCGCCACGCAACTTGAACCATGTTTCACCCGCATCCAACGTGCAGAAGATTCCAAATTCCGTTGCGAGAAAGAACAGGTCCGGACGAACATGATCTTGCACGATCCTCCAACAGAGATGCTTCTCTGGTAGGTCGCCGACCATCAAATCCCAAGTTCGACCACGATCTTTGCTGCGAACAACATACGGACTGTAATCACCCGTCTTGTGATCATCGATGCAGGCGTAGACCGTGTCGGGATCGTGAAGATCAGCCTTGATGTCGTTTACAAAGAAATATTCCGGGATGCCATAAATCTTATCGACCTTCCGCCAATTCTCGCCACCATCTTCGGAAATCTGAATGAGGCCGTCGTCCGTACCGACGTAGAGAAGCCCTTCGACCAACGGGGATTCCGCGATTGAAGTGATGTTGGAATGTTGACTCATCGCGTAGAGATCGTATCCCGCATCAATGCTCTGAACCCGTCCCATCGTCGGCAGTTCGTACCGGTTCTTGTTGCGAGACAGATCGGGCGAAACCTTCACCCAACTGTCACCCCGATCATCGCTTCGATGGAGGAACTGGGATGCGAAATAAAGTCGTTTATGGTCATGCGGACTGATCAGGATTGGGGCATCCCAGTTGAAACGGAACGATGCTTCACCTTTGCCAGGTTGTGGCTGAATCATCACCGACTCGCCAGTTTTTCGATCGTAGCGACGCAAGAATCCTTGTTGTGATTCCGCGTAGATCGTGTTCGGGTCCTTGTAGTCAATCGCGGTGTCGTGTCCGTCTCCGCCGATCGTAATGATCCAATCGGAGTTGATGATTCCTTGAACGCTTCGCGTTCGTGATGGTCCGTAATGCGAGTTGTTATCCTGCGTCCCCCCGGCCACGTTATAAAACGGGTAGTCGTAGTCGACGGAGACTTTGTAAAACTGCGTAATCGGCAAGTTAGCGCAGAAGATCCAGGTATCACAGAAGTCGTAGCTTCGATAGACGCCTCCGTCACAACCGACGAGGACGAAATCTTCATCGGTCGGATGGAATGCAACGGCGTGGTTGTCGACGTGCTTGTTATTGCCTTCGATATTTTCCCAGGTCTCACCGTCGTCTTCGCTTCGCATGAGATAGTTGTTCGCCTGGTACAACACGCCATAGCGATGAGGGTCGGCCCAGAGTTCTTGGTAGTAGTGTGGGCCGGTGCCTCCGGAGACAAAGTCGTTGGTCTTTTCCCAGCTCGCACCGAAATCCTTACTGCGCCAAAACCCGCCGGTCCGACCGGGTAATTCAATGGTGGCATAAACGACATTTGATTTCTGAGGCGAGACCTGTAGCGAGATCTTTCCCATGTCCGCACCCGGAAGTCCGGTTGTCAATTCGGTCCAAGTATCTCCCCCATCCGCCGACTTGAAGATTCCGGCTTCGGGACCGCAGTTGATGATGGCCCAGACATTGCGGTGCCTTTGGTAAGTCGCCGCGTACATGATGTCCGGGTTCGCTGGATCGATGACGACGTCAGTGACACCGGTGTAACTATCCTTGTTCTCTTCGGCGGTTCGACCCTTGCCGCCCGCAGACAGAACGTTCTTCCAGGTGTCTCCTCCGTCAAGTGACTTGAACAGCCCCCGGTGTCCGCCGGTTGACCACAATGGTCCTTGGCAGGCCGCGAAGATCACATCGCTATCACGAGGGTCGACCAGGATTTTGCTCACATGCTCTGATTGCTCTAGACCTCGATGTTGCCAATGATCGCCACCATCATGACTGACGTAGACACCATCACCAAAACCGATGTGCCGACCCCCGTTGTTCTCGCCCGTCCCCAACCACACCGTGGATGAGTTAGATGGATCAACACTGACGCAGCCCATGCTGTAGCTAGGCTTGTCGTCGAAGATTGGTTTGAACGTCGTTCCCGCATTGGTGGTTTTCCAAAGCCCTCCCGAAGCGACCGCAACGTACCAGGTGTTGGGATGTTGCTGATCGATCGCGACATCACCGATTCGCCCAGACATGAAGGCTGGGCCGATGTTTCGAAACTTCAATGCACCGGTAAGCAGATCCGTGTCAATCTCGGAAGATGAATCTTCTTCTTGTGCAAATGCGTTAGATTCAAAAAAGGATGAAAACGTGACCGCAAGAACGAAAGCAGCGAGCAGAGACTTTGACATGTTGTTTTTCGGAAAGGGCCCAGACGCGGGAGATGACGGAGTGTCGAGCAACCGTCAGGATAGTTGCCGAATATTCGACCGAGCGACTATAGCTCACGAATACGGAGGTTTCGCAGTTTGATGCTTGATGTGAGTCTCCCGGCCCCTAGGTCCGACGAATGGGTGATATCCGTCAAGACTCGATGATTCGTCCACACTTGCGTGCGTTTCCCCGCCAACCGTATTCGAATCGGAGTCCACTCCGCGGCACGGGATTCGAGCACGACTTGATCTCCGAATGAAATCCGCCCGGGCCCTTGGACTTCCGCTTGCAATTCAAAGGCCGAGAGTTGCCGTTCGGGAAGTTCGCCTAATTCCTGCCACATGGATCCATCACGAAGTGCAATCAGTTTGCTGCGCAGCATGGCTTTCTGCGATGCAAATTCAGATCGGTCCGCCAGATTGGTAAACTCGTTTGGGTCCGTTGAATAGCGATAGAGTTCTTCTTGTCCGTCGGAG
>JBCCOI010000177.1:0-12382 GCA_039025515.1 Planctomycetota bacterium | reverse complement strand
GTCAAAGACGGACTCAATCTGCCTGTCGGCATTTTCCAGTTGCACGGAAAGTAAGTCGACAAGCCTTTGTTTCGCCGCTCGTTCGCCCGAACGCACCGCGTTGGCACTCACCCAGGCGAGCGAGACCAACGGCGTGGCAATAAGCAGGATGAATGCGAGTAGCAGCGTTCGTGGCATTATCCAATGGTAACGGCTACCGCATCATCCATCGAGAGATCACCGCGAGCACCTACGTCGGCGATTTCTCCGAAATCGCTGTGAGGTAAACGATCAGTGGGCGAATTCTCCGAAATCGCTGTAGCAAGCGGAATAGCATCCAGAGACCGAGCTTTTTTGAAGACCGAGCTCGGAGAGCCCTGCTGCATGCAGCTCTTAATCGTCTGAGTCTTCACTCCTCAGCTTTGCGAGCACGGAGTAGTCCTCCAAAGTACTCGTGTCTCCGGCGGCTTCTCTACCAGCCGCAATGTCGCGAAGTAGTCGCCTCATGATCTTGCCGCTACGTGTTTTGGGGACGTACGCAGCGAATCGAATGTCATCGGGCTGCGCCAATGCTCCGATTTGCTGACGCACATGAAGTTTGAGCTCTTTTCGAAGCTGATCGTCCGGGTCTGCGTCCGTGACGGTGACAAAGGCGGCGATGGCTTGCCCCTTCAGGTCGTCGGGTCTTCCAACCACGGCGGCTTCGCAGACTTTTTCGTGGCTCACCAACGCACTCTCCACTTCGATCGTGCTTAAGCGGTGCCCTGAAACGTTGATGACATCATCGATTCGCCCCATGATCCAATAGTAACCGTCTTCGTCGCATCTTGCGTTATCACCAGTGAGATACTTGCCCGGTACGGTCGCCCAGTAGGTCTCCACGAATCGTTCGTCGTCTCCCCAAACTCCGCGAAGCATCCCCGGCCACGGCTGATCGATACAGAGCATTCCGCCATGTTCAGCGTCAACCTTGTGGCCGGCCTCATCAAGGATGACGGGCGCAACGCCAGGAAGGGGCCGAGTACATGAACCGGGTTTGGTGGCCGTGATCCCTGGCAGAGGGCTCATCATGATGCCGCCCGTTTCGGTTTGCCACCAAGTATCAACGATGGGACACCGACCACCACCGATTTTTTCGTGGTACCACATCCAAGCTTCGGGGTTGATGCCTTCTCCGACACTGCCGAGCAACCGTAATGAGGTTAGATCATGCTGATCGACGTGATGATCTCCCCATTTGATAAACGCCCGAATCGCCGTCGGCGCTGTGTAGAGAATGGTGACCTTGTACTTTTCGACCAACTCCCAAAATCGATTCTCGGCAGGATAGTTCGGCGCGCCTTCATACATCAAACAAGTCGCGCCCGCCGACAATGGCCCATACACGATGTAGCTATGCCCGGTGATCCACCCGCAGTCCGCGGTACACCAGTAGATGTCATCCTCGCGATGATCAAAGACCCATTGAAATGTCCGCTTTGCCCACAAGTTGTAGCCGGCCGTCGTGTGTCGAATTCCTTTCGGTTTTCCCGTGCTACCCGATGTGTACAAAATGAAAAGCGTCGTCTCGCTGTCGAGTGCTTCTGCGGGACGGTCACCTGGTTTCGTATCGACAACATCGTGCCACCAAACATCCCGGCCTTCGGTCATCGAAACGTTCTGCCCCACTCGGCGCAGGACAAGACACTTCTCCACGCTCGGCGATTTCTCAAGAGCCTGATCGACGATTTCTTTGAGCGGCAATACCTTCCCGCGGCGGTAAAGGCCATCGGAAGTCACCATTAATTTGGCCTGCGCGTCGACATTGCGATCGGCAATCGACTCGGCGCTGAAACCCGCAAAGATGACCGAGTGGATCGCGCCGATTCTCGCGCAAGCAAGCATCGCGATTACCAGTTCGGGTGTCATCGGCATGTAGATGCTCACGACATCACCCAACCCGACACCAAGCTCTTCAAACGCTTCCGCACACTTGCTGACTTCCTTCTGAAGCTGCCGATACGTCAGCGTTCGCGTTTCGCCCGGTTCGCCTTCCCAGATGATGGCGACTTTATCGCCGAGCCCGGCGTCGATGTTTCGTTCCAAGCAGTTGTAGCTCGCATTGGTTTTGCCACCACAAAACCACTCCGCATTTGGCGGCGTCCATCGACAGACTTCGTCGAACGGCTCGAACCAATGAAGGTGTTCGAGGGCCTGCTCACGCCAAAAACTGTCCGGGTCATTTTTGGCACGTTCGTAAGACTCTTCGTAATCCTGTTGAGTCTTGATGACCGCTTTGGCAGTGAACTCGGCCGAAGGTGGAAACAAACGCGTTTCATCGAGAACATGGTCAATTTGGCCGGAGGCAGGTTCGGTCATGGAGACTAGACTTCGCACTAGGAGGGAATGCAGCGTTCGTAAGAACCGTTCAAGGGCGTGAATTCTATCCGACGCAAAAAATTGCCACCACACGGGTCCCGAATTCCGAATCGACAGTCCGATACGCACCTCTCACCGACCTGGTGCTAAACTCTCGCGATGTCCAAGAAGAAGTCAAAGCGAAACGCTTCACGTGTCAACTTTCGCAAGCGGTATCAGGGACGCGTCCGAGAGAGCGATTTGACGCGGCAGTTCCATCAGAGCGACGGCGAGCAGCTTGCTGATGTCGTAAAAACGGAACGGGTAAGCGGTAAGGGCGATCTCACTCGAAAACGCACGGTCACCGGTTCCAGCCAGGATGCGCCAGCGACGCCAGAGAAGAACGCGGATCCCAGTTCGCTTGTCGAGGGGCGGGTCACCAGGGCTCACGGTTTAACCAACACGGTGCTCAGTGACGACGGACGGTTTTTTGAGTGTTCGATCCGCCAGGTACTGAAGTCGCTAAGCATTGAGGGACGCGGTACGGTGGTCGCTGGCGATCGCGTCCAGTTTCGTGCCGAGACGGTCGATACCGGGATGATTGAGTTTGTTCATCCACGACACGGTGTGATCAGCCGTCAGAGTCGTGGGCAGCAGCACGTCATTGCAGCCAATGTCGACCAAGTGCTAATCGTTGCCAGTGCAGCTGAACCCGGTCTAAAGCCGGCTCTCATCGATCGTTTCCTGCTTTCCGCCGAGCAATGTGACTTGGAACCGGTCATCGTGATCAATAAGTGTGACCTGATCGATTCGACGCAACTGCAACCACTGCTTGGCGTCTATGGATCGATGGGCTATCGCGTGCTGCTCACCAGTGCCGAGAAAGGGATTAACATTGAATATTTGCGTGCGTTGCTGCGAGGCAAGCAGTCGGTTCTTTCAGGACAGAGTGGCGTCGGAAAGAGCAGCCTGCTCAACGCCGTTCAGCCTGGACTCGGGCTCGCCGTTTCGGAAGTGAGTAAAGAGAATCAAAAGGGAAAGCACACGACCACTACGTCCACGCTCATTCCGCTGGGCGATTCGCTTTCGGTGGAGCAAGCAGGTGCCGTGTTTGACACGCCCGGGATTCGGCAGTTTCAACTGTGGGACATTACGGCCGAAGAAGTCGCCGGTTTGATGCCCGACATCCGTCCGTTCGTCGGAGCTTGTCGCTACGCGAATTGCTTACACCTCAACGAGGACGGTTGCGCGGTCAAGGATGCGGTGGCCGACGGCCGGATTGATGCGAGACGGTACGACGCGTACTGTCATTTGCTGGAAGAAGACTTGCTCGCATCCTGAGCTTCGCCGTTACAAACGACCCGCAAAATCCTCACCGAGTTCCTCGTCGGCGATGACGCTATCGCTCGAAAGCGAACGGTGTGCGGGCCATTCTCGAGATCGGAAACGAGAACAATCGTTCGCGGGTAGTGCAGTCCTTTGCTGAAGCGGTGATAAAGCGATTTAGTTTCCCAACCACCGCCATCCACCGAGAATTCGATCGAACCGGCATCCGGCCCGGCAAGGGCGTAAAGCCCCACGGCAGTTCCTCTGAACCGAACTTCGCAGAAGTCAGTGTTCGGTTCGTCCCGTTCCAAATCAATTGTCGTGTGAAGCATTGGTAGACCGCCGAACCGAGAGCGTAGCTTTCCAGAAATCGCGGACCACTCGGGGATACTTCGTGCCCAGGTTTTCCCCTTGTTAACGCTTTCTAGACTCAGCATCCGTCCTTCAGAAAAGCTCGCAGTGTCCAAAGGTATGGGGATCACTTTTTTGCCAGATCTGACGCTTTCAGTCTCGCCGCTGCGATAATTGTTCGCATCAAAGACACGTTCTACCAACGAAGCCGCCAGCCGGTTTCCTGGGTCGCCGGGATGCACACCTCCGTATGTTTCCCAAGACATGCTGCCGCGTTCGATTCGGTTTGCCAGTTCCAGTCCAACGTTACACGAAGACACGTTGTAGTGTGCGGCAACGCTTTCATGAGCACGGACGCTGAGCGGAACGCCATCGTTCTGAATCTGCTCCAGCATCTTTCGATTTACGAAGTGCGTCACGACGATGTCAACTTCTGGATGTTCAAGCCGTGCGCCACGGACGATGCCTTCCATTCCTCGCATCGCGTTTACTTCATCGTGGGCAGCGTCCTGATCGTCATTGACCGCGAACTCGACAAACAAGAGATCTGGCTCCTTCGCGAGAACTTCCTCTCGAAGCCGGAAAGCCCCCGTGTGCGAGCAGGTTGACGCGACGCCGGCATTTAAAAACTCGAATTCGGTTTTCGGAAACCGTTGCCGCAGACTCTTTGCGATGTAGACTCTGTAGCCTTCCATCTCGGTGATGGAGCCACCCAGAAACGCGACCACCCCACGCCCCTTCTCGAACACCCGCTGGCTTGCGGATAAGTCTCCCCGGACGATGACCGCGTCATTGGATGCTGGAACGGGGGCGGCAAGCAAAACGCCTGCAATCGTAAACGCAGCCAACGTGGTTACGCGTCGAAGAGATGGAGTGATTCGTTCGGTCATAGCCTGAGTATAACCCAGCGCATTATCGACACTAGGAATTGGTGTCCGTGCTACTTGAGCCGAAAGGCGACAGCCCCGGTTTTTGGGAACAGCCGCGGCTGGCGGCGTGCGGTTCAAACCTAAAACCTAGCGTTGACAAAACACTTGTAACTAGCTGTCTTTGCGATTCAGGAGATCCCAGCGATCGCTTTCTTACGCCCGTGATCGTCCGCTTACATCCGTGATCCATTGAACAGTTCCATTTCTCGAGTGCTTTTCGAATCACACTCTCACACGCCACTCTGCAAACATGCCGTGGGTGATCCCGTCGAGTACGCGGCGGCTGCGTTTGAGCGTGGGTTGAAGGGCATCCACGTGACTTGCCACAATCCGATGCCCGATGGGTTTTCCCATCATGTGAGGATGTCGGAGTCAGAATTTGATCGGTACGAGGAGTTGGTCGCGATCGCCGCCGATGAGTTTCGCGGCCGAGTCGATGTCTGCTTGGGCCTCGAGGCCGATTTCTTCGAAGGACACGAGGCCTACCTCGAAAGACAGTTGGCAAGCAAGGATTTTCAGTTCGTCTTGGGTTCCGTCCATCCGCAGATCGGCGAATTTCGTCAACGGTACTGGCAAGACGATCTACACGAAGTCCAACGGGTTTATTTTGATCTGTTAGCAAAGAGCGCGGAGACGGGGCTATTCGACTCGCTGGCACATCCAGACCTGATCAAGAATTTTACCGCGGAGGCGTGGGACGAGGCGAAGAGTCTGGAATTCATTCGCCCGGCTCTTGATCGCATCGCCAAGACGGGTGTCGCGATGGAACTGAACACGAGCGGTCTACTCAAGACGATTCCAGAAATGAACCCCTTTCCGAACATGCTTCGCGAGATGAACGAACGCGACATTCCCATCACGTTGGGAGCAGACGCTCACAAGCCGTCTCGCGTCGCCGACAAGTACGTCGAAGCGATGGAGTTGCTGCTCGACGTTGGCTATCAAGAAGTCAATTTCTTCGTCAATCGGAAACGCCAGACGGTTCCAATTTCTGCAGCAATCGAGTCACTCGAACTGAGCATCGACCCGACGCCGTAACTCGTTCGGCGAGATTTGAAGTACGTTTCCAGGATTGTTCAACGGTGTTTTCTCCTATTCCCTCCGCGGATCGGAAAAATCGACGTTGTTGAGGGGTTGTCAACGCGTCACACTACTGCGGACGCAACTCGGTGTTTTCGCCGAAATGTGCCAGTCAAATCGGGCTCGCCCGCGGAGCCGCCCGTCTTGGCTTAACTGTTCAACCACCGCATCAACGACTCGATTTGTACTTTGGGTGATGTCCTCTTATCGGGCCACCTTCCTTGCTGTGTGTCTTTCAGGCGGCACTGGGGCACGTCGGGTTTGTGTCAACTGACTCATTGATCTTGCATAGGAAGGCCATGGCTAACGCATCCGTCACTTCGACGCCACTTCCCGATATCCAGTCCACAGGAGACGTAAGACGCGTCGCTATCAACAAAGTCGGCGTGACCAACGTCCGATATCCGATTTCCTTGCGAACGCCAGGACGTGGGCATGGAAATGAATTTTTGCACACGGTTGCGACGATCAACATGTTTGTCTCGCTACCACACGATGTGAAGGGAACGCACATGTCTCGGTTCCTCGAGGTCTTGAATGAGTACCACGAGGAATTGTGCAGCGATACGCTTTCTTTGGTTGCCAACCGAATGAAAGAAAAACTGGAATCGAAAGACGCCTATCTGGAGCTCTCGTTTCCCTACTGGGTTGAGAAAGAGGCGCCAGTCACGGGACAGATCGGGAAGCTTGATTTCGATGTTGCCTTCGAAATGGCAAGTAACGGCACCGACGACTTCGTCATGACGTTGAAAATTCCCGCGACCAGCCTCTGCCCCTGCTCCAAAGAGATCTCTGAATACGGGGCTCACAACCAACGCTGTGACATGACGGTTAAAGTCAGGATGGCGGAAGGAGTCCATCTGTGGATCGAAGAACTATTTTCGATCGTCGAGCAGTGCGCTTCGACACAAGTGTTCAGCGTGCTAAAGCGACCGGATGAAAAGTGGGTGACCGAGCGCGCATACGAAAATCCGAAATTCGTCGAGGACATCGTTCGCGATCTCGCCGTCGCCTTAAACAATGACGATCGAATCGTCTGGTACCAATGTAGCAGCGAGAACTACGAGTCGATCCACAATCACAACGCGTACGCGTTTATTGAAAACGATAAACGCGAAGTCACAGAGTAGCTTGCTTTGATGGCTAAGGCCGGAAGCGATGGTTTCCGGCCTTAGCGGCGCGGTGGGAACGGAGCGTGTCTTGCGGAATTCCTGGATCGCCTTGCGACTTCAACCAGCGATCTAGTTCGCTTCCAAGTTTGTCTTTGACATCGGATAGAGAAGACTGTTGAGCAAGATTATTCAGCTCGAATGGGTCAGACATTAAGTAATAGAGCTCTTCTGTCGGCCGCAGCTGATAGCGTTCAATCAGTTTTAGCGTGTTCGGGTCCTCAAACGATTCGAAAACCCACGTCTGCCAATAAAGATTGTTGAGCTCCCCGTCGTCCTTGATCCCCATCAAGTGCTTCTCGATGTAAAGATGCTTGTTCCGGAGGTTGCGGATGTAATGAAATCGTCCGTCGGTGATGGATCGGATCGGATAGGGAGGTCCTTCGGGCACGTTATTGTGCACGCCGTAAACAAACGTCCGATGCGATGTTTGTTCGCCCCGGAGCACGGCAGCGAAACTGCTACCATCGAAATCTGAATCGTCCAGACTGCAACCGCAATAATCCAGCAACGTTGGAAGAACGTCCGCGTACTGCACGAGTGCATCAGTTCGTTTCCCCGCGGCAATTTGGTTTGGGTGCCTCGCGATTAACGCGGTGTGGACTCCGGTGTTGTAGTTCGTCCACTTGTTGCCCGGAAACTGTGAGCCTTGTTCCGACGAAAAAAGTACGAGGGTGTCATCCGCCTTGCCCGATTCCTCCAATGCGGCAAGCAACTCGCCCACCTGGCCATCCATGTACGTGATTTCCGCCAGGTACCGGCCGAATGATTCACGTGTGGTCGGCGTATCCGCAATGTTGGGCGGCAACACAAGAGACTCCGGTGGATACGCACTGGCATCCCCCATCACCCACGGTACGTGGGGCTCCACTAAGGCAACGACCAGGCAGAAGGGTGACGCGTCGCGTCCCATGAATTCTGCTACGGGACCAACGTCATGGGCATTGGTCGGAGACCGCACGCATGACTTGTCGAATCCACCAACGCTTTCAAACGGAAATGCCTTCTTCGGTGCTACGTGAACCTTGCCGGCAATTCCGACGCGATATCCTTGATCGCCGAAATAGTGAGGCATCGACGTCAAGTCGCGATGACTCGCCGAATGATTCCATGCACAACCATTTCCCATCGGATAGCGTCCCGAGTAAAGCTCGGCACGACAAGGCTGACAAATAGCTTCCGCAAGATAAGCCTTATCGAACGTAAGGCCCTCTCGGGCAAGCCGATCGATGTTCGGCGTGGATGCATTGAGCCCGCCGTACACGGGAAGGTCATTAAATGTGCAGTCGTCCGCCAAGATGATCAGCACGTTGGGCTTTTCAGCGCAAAACGCGGTCGAAAAGGTCCCAAACAATGAAGCCGTGACAAAGAACGTCGTCACGATCCGAAGACTGACACGGGTCGCAATCGTTTGCAAGCCTCGTGCTGAGCCATCGGTCGATTTCAAAACGGAAACGCACATGGAAATGCCTTGATCGATCGGATTGAACAGCATGTCCAACGCGATCGACGAACGATGGCACATGCGAGCAGACCGCATGCAGCGTTATGCCATGATGGCGTGGATGGGATCCACATGTTCGACGCCAACCAACTTTTGGTCCAGACCGCCGTAGAAGTAGGACAGGTGATTGGGGTCAAGCCCAAGCAACTGCAGTGTTGTCGCGTGCATATTCTTGACATGAAGTGGATCTTCGACGGCCGCAGCACCCAGCTCATCCGTGGTGCCGTACGACACGCCACCCTTGATGCCTCCGCCAGCCATCCACATCGTAAATCCGAACGAATTGTGGTCCCGACCACTGCCCTTGGCGTACTCTGCCGTTGGTTGGCGACCAAACTCGCCGCCCCAAATCACGAGTGTCTCATCAAGCATCCCTCGCTGCTTCAAATCCGCGAGTAAGCCAGCAATCGGAAGATCGGTCCGCCCGGCATGGCGGTTGTGGTTCAACTCCAAATCGCCGTGGGCATCCCAGTTGTCATCGTTGTGAGCGCCCCCGCTATAGAGCTGAACGAATCGGACGCCACGATCAACAAGTCGTCGGGCGATCAAACAACGCGTCCCGAAATCGTTTGTTTCCTTCCTGTCGATTCCGTACATTTGCCGCGTGCGCTCGTCTTCATCGGCAAGGTCGACGGCTTCTGGAGCGGCCGACTGCATCTTGTAAGCGAGCTCGTAGCTCGCAATCCGAGAACTCAAATCATCAAAGTCGCTTCGGGATTCGCGATGTGATTCGTTCGCGGATTGAATGGAGTCAATCAACGTCCGCTGGACTTCGTCTGACATGCCCTCAGGACGTTTCAAGTTTAGTATGGGAGCGCCGCTGGAGCGGAAAACGGTTCCGGCATAGGTTGCCGGCATGTAGCCGCTGCTCCAGTTCTTTGCACCACTGATCGGCCCCGCCTTGGGATCGAGCATCACGACGTAACCTGGAAGATTCTCATTGACGGAACCGAGACCGTACGTTGCCCAAGAGCCGAGAGCCGGACTGCCCGATAGAATCTTGCCGCTGTTCATCATCAACATCGCCGAACCGTGGATCGGCGAATCAGCAGTCATCGAATGCAAGAAAGCAATATCGTCGACATGTTCCGCGAGATTCGGAAAAAGTGTGCTGACCCACTTTCCACATTGACCATGTTGCGAAAACTTCCACCGCGGCTCAACGATTCTTCCGTTGTTTTTGCGGCCGCCGCGACCGAACGTCTTCACGTCGACGGTTTTGCCGTCCATCCCGTTCATGGCGGGTTTGTAATCGAACGTATCGATGTGGCTCGGTCCGCCGTACATGAACAGGAAAATGACACTCTTTGCTTTTGGAGCGAAGTGGGGCGGCTTCGCAGACAACGGATTCACGCCGCGAGTTTGCTCAGCGGCATTGAGAAATCCGTCATTGGTCAACATCGACGCAAGAGCCGCAGCCCCAAATCCGCCGCCAGTTTGCCAAAGGAACTCGCGTCGCGTTCGTCCACAAAAATTCTTCATTTCAGAGTTGCTCCCAGCCGGTCGGGGTCTTCTCGTGTATCGATTGAAACCGATCCGAAACGCTCGCTAATCGACGAACAGAAATTCGTTCCAGTTCATCACGGACAGGCAATAAAGTTGTCGAGCTCGCAGTGGTGTCATCCCATCCAGCTTGCTCAGCTTCGCTAGCAATTGATTTGCGTGGTCGAGTTCCGTTGGACTTGCGTCTCGAGCGAATACGTTTTCGATTACTTTCGTTGCAAATCGATCTTGTGACAGCCGTGTTTCGCCGACGCTTTTGCAAAGCCGCTCCGCTTGCCGCATCGCGAAGCCGCCGTTGAGCATCGACAGTGCTTGGGCGGGCTGCAGCGTCATGAATCGCGCCTCGCAGGTTTGATCCGGATCGGGAAAATCGAAGGCGCTCAGCATAGGAGTCAACAGCGATCGTTTGACGTAGATGTAAACGCTGCGTCTGTTTTGATCTTCCTCCGAAGATTTGCCCCAGCCGTGGCCAGGACGCGATTGGCCGGCCAAGACCTCCTGCGACAAGCTCGGATAAATGCTCGGTCCGTAGACGGTTGGATCCAGGGATCCATTCACCGCCAGCATCGCATCACGAACTTCTTCCGCGCTCAACCGACGGGCATCGAAACGCCAAAATAAATCATTGTCGGGATCGACCCGCAGCCCATCAGGGTTGCCACGAGAGGACATCTGATAGGCGCGACTGGAGAGAATCAACCGATGCATTGCCTTGATGCTCCAGCCGCTCTCGATGAATCGATTTGCCAGGAAGTCGAGCAACGCGGGGTGCGTAGGCGGCGTGCCGAGCTGACCAAAGTTATTGCTGCTGCGAACGATTCCGCGGCCAAAATGGAATTGCCAGATTCGATTGACCATCACACGCGCGGTGAGCCGATTGTCGTCGCTGGCTATCCAATCTGCGAGAATTCGTCGTCGACCGGCAGGCCGATCGGTGGTTTCGTGCAATGGCTGCAGATCCGGAGCAGGCGAATCGAACAATTCGGGGAAAGCGGGTGAGACTTCGTCACTCGGCGAATGCGGGTTACCACGAAATAACACGTAGGTCGGCGTATCGAACTTTCGGTAGCGTGCCAGCCCCATCACGCGATCCCGCGGCGGCAACTCGGCCAGTTGCTTCTGATTACTTGCGAGAGCCTCGCTGAGTGACGTGTATTCAGTCCACTGATCTTTCGTGAGGTGCTGTTCAAGCTTTGCTTCCAGCACACGTTTTCGATCGCGCCGACTGGTTTCCGTCGCCCGCTGATCCGGTGCAGACATCTTCACGATACCCGCTTGTTCTATCCTCCGAATCGCAGACTCAATCCTTTTTCGCTCTCGATCATTTTCTGCATACGCCGACTTTAACTCGTCCGAGCTCACATCGATCTGGCTGAGCGTGTTGAGGTCGCCGCGTTTGGCGAACGGAGTAACATCCTCGAAGAACGACAACATACTGTAGTAGTCGGCTTGAGGTATCGGATCGATCTTATGGTCATGACAACGAGCGCAGTTCATTGTCAGACCCAAAAATACCTGCCCGGTCGTGAGCATGATGTCGTCCAAAGCATCAAACCTTGCTTGCAGGGGATCGGCAGGTTCGTCGTCCCAAATGCCTAGTCGATAGAATCCGGTCCCTGTCAGTGTTTCCGTCGTAACGACATCAAGCTCATCACCGGCGAGCTGCTCACGAATGAACTGATCGTATGGTTTGTCTTCGTTGAAACTGCGAATGACGTAGTCGCGATACTTCCACGCATTGTGCTTTGGTCCGTCGCGTTCGAACGAATTGGTTTCGGCGAATCGAACCAAGTCCAGCCAGTGCCTTCCCCAACGCTCGCCGTAATGCGGCGATTCGAGGAGCTCTTCGACAAGATTCGCAAACGCATCGGGAGACTCGTCACTTACAAAGGCGTCACTTTGCGCTTTGGTAGGTGGCAGTCCGGTGAGCCCAAAGTACACCCGGCGAACTAGTTCTCGTTTATTCGCGGGGCCGCTGGTCTTGAGGCCTGCTTTAAAAAGTGAATCGACAAGAAACGCATCGATCGGGTGGTTCTGCCAATCGGTCGCGGTTTCCAGCGTTGGCACCCCAGGATCGCTCAGGGGTTCGAATGCCCAGTGAGCCTCCCAGGCAGCACCCTCCTCGATCCACCGCCGAAGCAATTCGGCCTCCTCTTCGGTAACGGGATCCCCTTCTGGTGGCATCCTCTCGAACTCATCGTCAG
>JBCCOI010000176.1:0-12427 GCA_039025515.1 Planctomycetota bacterium | reverse complement strand
CGTGGCCCGGGTAGCGGTACCGGAAAGACTTCTGGCCGTGGCCATAAGGGTCATAAAAGCCGTAGCGGCTACAGCCGACAGCCGAACTTCCAGGGCGGCGCGATGCCGATGTTCCGCCGAGTGCCGAAACGAGGCTTCAACAACCGCTGGGCGGTGACCGTTTTTGCTGTCAACGTTGGCAAGTTGAACGATTGCTTCGATGACGGCGCCGAGGTTACGTTGGAGAGTATGGCTGCAAAGGACGTGGCGAAGGGGACTTTTGACGAAGTTAAAATACTCGGTGATGGTGAGCTGACGAAGAAGCTGACCGTTTCTGCACACCGGTTCAGCAAGTCCGCAGAAGAAAAGATCACGGCTGCAGGTGGTACGGTCAACAAACTGACGCCCAAGCGTACGCCCCAGGAGCGTGTTGCTGCACTGGCATCCGAGAAGAAGGCCAAGAACTAAACGCCCTCCAGCCAGTCTCGATGAAGGCTTCTGGCTTCACCGCATCGATTTGCCGTGAAGATGACGGGGTCGTTTTCGAATAGGCCCAGGGTCATCTGCCCTCGCGACTGCCGGCTTAACCGACTACGATCGGCCTCCCGGGTTGAATCCTCTCTCGATGACGGATCGAGTTCATGTTTGAAAAACTGCGAATCATCTTCACCATTCCCGAGCTTCGTCGGAAGATCTTTCTGACGCTGGGATTGTTGGCGATTTATCGAATCGGTTTCCACATCCCTCTGCCCATGGTTGCGGACTCGGGTGGCGGCGGGACCAATGACTTTCTCGAGAAGGTCAGCCTATTTGCCGCCAGTGATCTCCGACAGCTGACGATCTTCGGCCTCGGAATCATGCCGTACATCTCGGCTTCGATCATTTTGCAGTTGCTCGGAACCACGGTCCCCGCTCTTGCGGAATTGAAGAAGGAAGGCCAGGCCGGTCAAAAGAAGATCAACGAGTACACCCGTTACTTGACCGTCGCAATTTGCTTGGTCCAAAGTTGGATCTATTTGTCCGTCATGCTTTCCGCTAGCGGGCAAGGCGGAGGAAATATCAACCCGAACTTCCTCAACTCGGATGGAACGGGACTCTACCTGCCTTGGCAATTCGTTGCGGTCGCCGTGATGACCTGCGGTAGCGTCTTTTTGATGTGGCTTGGAGAACAAATCGACGAGCACGGGATCGGCAACGGTATCAGTCTGCTGATTATGGCAGGCATCCTGGCGCAGATGCCAAAGGCATTGTTCGAGCTGGTCGGCAGTATGAAGACCGAATTGACCGGGCTCGCCAAAGGTGATGTCGGTATCGAAACGCTGATTTTGCTGTTCGTGCTTTTCGTGGGCGTTGTAATCGGCGTGGTCTTCATCACGCTTGGCCAGCGTAAGATTCCCACACAGTCGGCGAAGTTCACGCGCGGACGCAAGGTTTACGGCGGAACGAGACAGCACCTTCCGCTTCGAATCAACCAAGCTGGCGTGATGCCGATCATTTTCGCGAGTAGCCTGCTGATGATCCCGGGTGTCGCATTCAGCGCCATGGCGGGACTGTTTGAGCCTGGCGGGTTGATGTTCGGAGCCATGAACTTGGTCGGCTTGACGATGCAAGACCAAGCTTCCTACATCTTCAATCTCTTGTATGTCGCGCTGATTTTCTTCTTCTGCTACTTTTGGACTGCGATTACGTTCAACCCGAAAGAGATCTCCGACAACCTTAGAGATAGCGGCACCTTTATCCCGGGATACCGCCCAGGAAAACGAACGACCGACTACCTCGAAAAGGTAATGGTACGAATCACCTATGTCGGAGCGGCGTTTCTCTCGATCGTGGCAATCGTTCCGACGATCGTGTACGGGTCACTCGGCGTACCTTATTCGATCGCGGGCTTCTACGGCGGGACGGGACTCTTGATTGCCGTGAGTGTCGCATTCGATTTGGTGCAAAAGATCGATAGTCACCTCGTGATGCGGAACTATACGGGCATGCTGGAAGGCGCGGGCGGTGGCGTGAGCCCCGTCGTATAGCTTCACCAGCGAAGGTAATGGACAACGCGTCAATTGCTGCAGTGTTCGAGGAGCTCGCTGAGCTTCTCGAGTTCAAGGGCGAGAATCCTTTTCGCATTCGAGCCTACACGCAGGGTGCGAAGGCTATCCGCGATCTCGACGAATCGGTCGCTGAAATCGTGGCTGATCCGGGTCGTAAGCTGGTCGATCTTGATGGGATCGGTAAAACGCTGGCCGAGAAAACCGCCACTCTGCTTCAGACGGGCAAGCTCGAACAGCTCGAAGAGTTACGCGATGACGTTCCCGAAGTCTTGATGCAGATGTCTCGAATCCCGGGACTCGGCGCGAAAAAGGCGGTCAAGCTGCACGACGAACTCGGGATCGAATCGCTTTCCGATCTCCGTACCGCATGCGACGAGGGGAAGGTCGCGAAGCTCAAGGGATTTGGCGGCAAGACACAGGATTCAATCTTGCAAGGGTTAGCCATCGCCGAACAAGCCGCCGAACGAGTCTATTGGGCCAAGGGTGATGAACTCGCGCGATCAATCGGCGATCACATGGAGGCCTGCGAAGCGATCGTCAAGATGCAGTGGGCGGGGTCCTATCGTCGCGGACGCGAGACTGTTGGAGACTTGGATCTGTTGGTCGTCGCATCGAATCGCGTCTCAGCCATGGACCACCTGGAGGCCTATCCCGAGCGAACTCAAACGATCGGTCGTGGCGAAACCAAGTTATCGATACGCGTCGGGAAGGCGTTTCAAGTCGACATGCGACTGGTGGAGGCTCATCAGTTTGGTGCGGCATTGCAGTACTTCACGGGTTCGCAGGCTCACAACATACGGACTCGTCGAATCGCAAAAGAGAAAGGACTCAAAATCAACGAGTACGGCGTATTCAGGATCGCTGACGAGGCGCAGGTTGCCGGTGCGTCCGAAGAAGATGTTTACGCAGCAATCGGTCTGCCTTGGATCCCTCCGGAGCTTCGCGAGGATCGGCTGGAGTTTGACGGCGCGAATAAGGGGTCGTTGCCGAAGCTTTTGGAGACAAAGGATATCCGCGGTGATCTTCATATGCACACCACCGCGACCGACGGCCAAAACACCATTCGTGAAATGGCTGATGAGGCGATTCGGCGGGGGCTCAAATACATTGCGATTACGGATCACAGTCAACGCGTTTCGATGGCGATGGGCTTGGATGGCAAGCGGTTGCGTGACCAGTGGAAGGAAGTCGATACCGTTCGACCGGAATACGACGGTCGGCTCGTTATCTTGAAAGGCATCGAGTGCGATATCCTGGAAGCGGGCGGGATGGATTTGCCGGATGACGTTCTCGCAGAAGCCGACTGGGCGATTGCGAGTATCCATTACGGCCAGCGTCAGCCACGCGATCAGATTACGGATCGTATTCTAGGTGCGCTCGAGAATGATCACGTCGACTGCCTCGCCCATCCAACGGGCAGATTGATCAACCGGCGACCGCCCTATGATGCCGATATGGATGCCATTCTTAAGACGGCTGCGGCAAACAAGAAGTTTGTTGAACTGAATGCCAATCCCGCTCGGCTTGATTTGAACGACTTGCACTTGATCGCGGCGAAGAAAATGGGTGTTCCGATCGTCATTAGCACGGACGCTCACAACACCGATGGGTTTGGCGTTCTGCAATACGGGATCAAACAGGCCCGCCGCGCGGGACTCGAGAAGGGCGACGTTGCGAATGCAAAGACCGCCAAGCAGTTCCTCAAATTGCTGCACCGATGAATGCAGGCCGGTCGCTTGTAGAAGGTAACCGCACGCGCGCAGAGGAATGCGCGACGGCCAAGCGTTCGTTTGTTGCTTTCGTCACTCGCGATCGATAGGATCGCGGTACCGATAAATTACTCGACAGTCTTTGTGCAGGATTCGCTCGATGCCCACGCCATTTCATATTGCAATTCCGGTTCGCGATATTCCAGAAGCACGCGAATTCTACGGTGCAAACATGGGGCTCGAAGAGGGCCGCAGCGATAGCCACTGGGTGGATTGGAACATGTTCGGTCATCAGGTGGTGACGCACCTCGATCCGAGTTTGGGGCCGACTGGGAAGGTTGCCAATCTGACGAACCCCGTCGATGCTCATGCCGTGCCCGTTCCCCACTTCGGAGTTGTTTTGGAAGTGGAGACCTGGAAGGCCTTTGCAGAACGAGTACGTACCTTTGTAGAAGACTTCATTATCGAACCCTACGTTCGATTTGAGGGCCAGCCGGGCGAGCAACACACAATGTTTTTCGCGGACCCCAGTGGCAATGCGCTCGAGTTCAAGGCATTCGCCAACATCGAAGCAGAGCTTTTTGCGGTGAAGTAGCCGGGGCTCGACGAGCCCTGGCTGCGGTTCATCGATCGGCTGAGTTTCATGAACCGGGCTCACAGAACCCGGCTACAGAACTCGCAGAACCTGGGTACCGGGCTGGCAGAACCCGGCTACAGGAAGCTGCCCTGTCGGGTCAGTCGACGAGGTGGACTTTCAGATCCAGGTAGCCCGGAACACTGAATTCCTTTCCGCCATCTGGTTTGACCTTGCCCTTGACCCGAATCGTTGTCGAGTCAATCTGCGCTTTGGCGCTCACAAGCCGGCAAATGGCGAGTCTCACTTCTTTGGCCAGCAATGCCACACCCTCCTTTGTCAGTGTGTAAGTTTTCTTGCTCGCATCACCCGTCACTTCCAACATCAGTATCGAAGAACTATCAGTTGGATGGGCGAGTCCGTATGGCGTGCTTGTGAATAGCTCGACTTCCAACATCGCTTTGGCGGCGACATCATTCGAACCGGCATTGATTTGAATCTGACCGTGGTTCGGAAATCCGAGGTGAGCCGCCGCACAGCTTTCAGGTGTTTGACGGGCGTGCAGCGTTGCGTCGAACTTGCTGGTCACCCATTTTGGGCTGGCAGTTGCAGCTTTCTTCTCGGGTTCATTCAGCGGGATCAACAAATGGCTGCTCACGCCGTACGGCGTGGCGATATGAACATCGACGAGCCGTTCATCGTCGCCACGGCCCAGTTTTTGGACACCCTTCGGCACGGTGACCTTCATGATCTGCCGAGAGAGTAAGTCGTAGAGACAGTTCTTGCCTCCCGCTAAAACCTGAGTTTCATGAACACTAAAGCCCTCGCCGACCAGAAACAGCGTTGTTTCATCGTTGGGGTTGATGCCGGGAGCGCCGTACCAACTGACGAGTTCGACGGCAAGTTCGCCCGCACCGCCGGTAAGCAATTCGAATCCGCCCAGCGTGTTTTCTGTTGGAATCGAAACTAGCGAAGAACGGTAAGGCAAACGCTCTTGAAGCTGTCTGGCGGTCGTCCGCAGCTGTCCGACGTCTTCGGGTCGGTAGCAACCGCATGAGTCGACACACTCGGTGAATCGATCGATGGCCGTTGCCGCGCTGCTGAGTTTCATCGCGTCGGTGACTGTCAGTTCTCGGTCGGATGGATTCGTCAGGCGGAACCAGCTCGCGCGACTATTGAGACTCAAGTAAGGCACAAAGTTGGGCATCACCACCAGTGCCGAGCATTCGCGTTGCCCCGGTTCCATCTGCAACTGATTGGAGTTTCGATCGCGTTTCGGGCCGCCCAGAATGGTTTGAGCGAGTGCTCGAACGGTACCGTCCGTATCCGGGGTTTGCAGTCGCGGATAGAAACGCCAACCGAAAGTGTTCTCGCCGTGCGAGAACGCCACGTCGGTTTGATTCAGGTCGATGGTGTTGATGTCCAGTTCCAGATCCCGAGCGACGTTCGCCGCGAACGCGGGCGAGGCCTTGCCATTGGCAACGGCGATCGAGATTGCCAACTGAAGTTCGCGTTTCAGATTGAACGAGTCCTGGATGTTCTGCTCTTGATTATTCGGATCCAGTGCAAAGATCTGTACCGGATAGCGGCAGCGGACATAGTCGTTGAAATGCTGACGTGCTTCCGCCGTAGGGTTCGGACCGTAAAACGTCACACCATAGGGTAGGTTGCAGAGACAACCCTTCTCTGAGTGAAGCCGTTGAAACGACTTCTTGAGTTCAAGATCCAGCAAGCTCGATTCAACGATGATCGCCCAGGCAAGAGCAGACGTGACCTCGGTCCTCGTTGCCGGATGAAGTGACTGCAAGAAGCACTCTCGGAGTTCATCGATGACAGCAAAATCCCGTTTAATGATGGCAGTTGAAAGCTGCGGGCCTGCGTAATGCCAAGACTCCATGTGTAATTCGTGACTGAGTAGTTCGTAGGCGTGAATCAGCTCTTCTTTTATTATTGATCGAACGTCTGAAGTATGGACATAATTGTTGTCGTTTGGTGGCGTTAGCCGAAGCGATCGGACAACAGAATCTGTGACGCTATGAAATTCCTCGGCTCCCATCACGGGGAGGAACTGGCTTGGCGCGAGCGGACGTCGGATTCGTCGTGCACGTATGGGTGAAGTGGGTAACGGTACTGACCTTTGAAAGACGGTTGCTTCCAATGTCTGAGTCGAGAGAGAGATCTCACCGCCCTCATTTACTCCCGGAAACCCTGGGATGTTGACCGGCTCTGCTTCCTTCCGCATTGCTGTCTTCGCAATCTCGGCCAACAGCTGTCCTACCGAGATCCCCTTGATTTTGGCATTGCGGATGTCTGCGAGAACTTTGGTCTTTAAGCCTTCTGCGTCGAATTCCTTAAGGGACTGCCGCATCGATTCTCGTTCTGGATGCGACTCAATCAATTCTTCGAATCGAAGTTCTTTATCAACGATTGCTTCGGATTGACTTGGGAATACACAAGCAAACCTGTATGGAAAGACGGGTTCGAGTGGTAGCTTGCGTCTCTGAACCTTAAACTTGAAGGGACGGTAAGGATCGCTCTCGAAATGAACGTTAATTCCGATTGGAACTTCATAAGGGCCGACCTCTCCAATCTTCTTGCCTTTCCCATCTCGAATCACGATCTCCATTGTGGCCTTCTGGAGCGCGACCTCTTTCCTCAGTAATCCCTCGATACCTGCAATCAATTCTTTTGCGGTGGCGTAGAAGGTCACGTCAAAATTCAGCCCGTCGTAAGGAACATTTGCTGAAAACAACGGATACTGAATTACTTCATCTTTCTTGACGCCGTCGGAATTGATCTTGTCGTAGCTCAGAAGTGTTAGCCGCCCATACAGATACCTCTGGTCGTCGCGTAGCAGCTGTACGACCTCTCGGTAAGCGGGTACTGAATTGGCACGGGTCTCATATTCCTCAATGAGTTCGTAATAAAGTCGAGATAGTCGCTTTGCCTCACGAGTTGCAGCCGCGACCTTATTAAGTGTCGAAAGGTTGTCACCAAGGTTGTCGCTTAACACACGTGCGATCGGTAGCGAGTAGAGATCGACCAGGTCATTGATGACTAAATCGCGGAATGTGTCCGGCAACAGGTCGTCGCCTAGCATTGGCTCCGCCGTGAAAGTGACTTCGCATCCGTAGCCGGTTCGTGTCCGAGAGCCTGGGATGACGCTCATCGGTATCCGCAACAGGTTGAGCGAGTAACCGGCGCCGTCGGCGTTGTCGTCGCCTTCATTGATTCGCCGGATCTGATTGAGCGCGTTGAGGTAGCGAAACATCTGCTCGTTGTATCGAACCGGCTCCAACGAAACGCTGCTGGCACCGCCACCGCTGCTCGGCGTGCTGCCTGCTGTTGATGCCGTGGCCGTGGCCTGAGATGAAGTCTCAACCGTTTGGTCGGTGTCGATGTCAATGTTGACGGTGGACGCACTGCCGCTCGGTGGGCTACCGCTCGAGGAACCGGCGGGCCCGAATTTGAAGTCCGGTTCAAACTTGAGTGTGTCTGCACGGCGAATTGCACCTTGAAGCGTCGCACCAAACTCACCCAAACGCTTTTCCAGTTCACGCTCCGTTTCTTGCCGGTGCGTTGTCAGGCGTGCTTCGCCGTAGACGTCGGGCTGTTTCGGAACGATCGATCCATAGAGGTCGATGTAGTGCTCCAGCCAATCCAATTGCCCCGCCAACTCCTGAACCGACGGCTGCTCGCAACCCGCCGGTCGCTCCCGCTCGACGGCCGATTCATGAACACGCGAATCACTCGCGAAATCGATTTCATGAACCCGCCGAGTGGCTCGCCGGCCATCGCCGGTGCGGGGCAAACGGTCGAGAAGATCAGAATTCCAACCAACGCACGCCTGAGATCGATCGCCATTTCGCCATTCCTCCAGCGAATGAGATACAACGCTTGCACCAGCGAAACGGCCTTTGCCGAACGCCCCTAAATTTCCCAATCTGCCAGTCCTGATCGTCAATTTGAGGGCAGTCGGCCACGTCCTCTTGCTGGGGTGTATCAGATGCCTCAGCCGGAAATGTTTCACTGATTGGCTTTCGCAATGCCGCGAAATTGGCGTTATCGCGACTTTTGGCCGATCACGCGTGCGATGAATTCGTGGAAAAGAGAGGGATTCCAGCCACCTTTGAGGGTGGCGTTCCGTTACCCTCGGATTGAAGGGTGGTTTAATTGACCCCCGGTTATTCGTAACTCACCATTGAGGGCACGACGATGAGAATTCCGTACTCCGAACCTGATCCCGCTGGCTCCGAACGAGCAGCCGCATCGAAGAAACAACGCGATCTTGCCACCGAGATCTCGCGACTGCAGCCACACGCAATTACGCGCGGGAACAGCGAAGAAGCGGACCACGGCGCCCCCTACCCCGCGAACTTTACGAAGGGCCTGGCACACGACGATTTTGGAGTTGTCGCCGAGTCCCCCGACTACGTGCGGTTCGTCGAGGCGATCAACTCTCCGGTGCGTTCATTGTTCGAGACCGAAGTGCAAACCGCGGAGACACGAGAGGTTCCCTTCGCGTGCGAACCGGAAGACGGAACGAAGGTCTGTTGGCGTGGTTGGGAGAGCCCGAGGTCCGGACATGTTTTTGACCTTCAAGGTCCCGATCCTGGTGCCGTCGGGATGGCTCCTGCTCCGCGCGTGGGTTCGAGCGAGTTGGCGGCCGAGATGGCGGAAGTCTACGGACTCGCTCTGCTCCGAGACGTTTGCTTCACTCAGATCGTCAAAGGTGGCGGAAAGAAGCTTTGCGGTTCCAGAAAGTCCGGCTCCGCGCTGCTGACGTCAACGCAGATTGTGGAAGCACTCAATGGGATGCCCTTCTTTAGTGGCGATAACATTACGTCATCAACGGCGCAGTTCACGGACGAGTCCGGCTTGAATCGATTTGAACGCAATCGTCGTTTGGCGAGGCTTCAATCCACCAACGAACTGTCTCCCGCGACGGTCTTTCGCGGTTCGACGCCGGGTGCCTTCGACGGTCCTTATGTTTCGCAGTTTCTTCTGGTCGGAGCGACATCACTGGCCGGTGAAGATGACGAAATCTCGGACTACCCGGCGCGTAGGGCCCGCTTTGGTCTTCAGGATGGCTACATTCCCTATGGGACGCTGATCATTGATCAACGAACGTTGACGCACAAGAATTGCCTCGACTACATGACCGACTGGTGTTCTTGGTTGGACGTTCAAAATGGTGCAAACATCGGTCGCATCGCGCAGTATGAATCGGGACGAAGGTTCATTACGACGCCGCGTGATCTGGCCACCTACGTGCACTTTGATGCGTTGTATGAGGCGTATCTCAACGCCGGCTTGATCATGCTAGCCATGGGAATCCCTGTCTCCAAAGGATTCCCGGAACGTGCGACGGGCGTGCGTACCGGGTTTGCGACTTTCGGCGGTCCACACATTTTATCGCTCGTCACCGAAGTCGCGACTCGCTGCTTGAAAGCCGTGCGCAGACAGAAATTCAACTATCATCGCCGAGCTCGACCCGAAGCACTCGGCGGCAGATTGACGCTTTCGCAGTTGGGGCTCGGTGGAAAACTCGGCGATGCCGCGGAAGCATTTTCGCGGACGCTCTGCGAGATCCCGGGAGAAATTCGTGATGCCGTCATCGAGCACAATGCCGAACAGAACACGTCGGCGATGAAAAAGATGCGGGAGCTTCGGTGCAAGTGCAAAGGGCGCCTTCCTTGCGACGAAGATGCCTTCGAAAAGAACAATCTATTGTTGCCGATGGCATTCCCCGAAGGCTCGCCCATGCATCCGGCCTACGGAGCGGGTCACGCAACGGTCGCCGGTGGTTGTGTGACGATGCTGAAAGCTTTCTTTGAGATGTATACCGAAAGTGACAGCGGTATCGAGCGGACGCTCGGCGCTGCCTATGTTCCAACCGAAGATGGGAAAGAACTGACCAAGGCACCGAAAACGAAAAAGCCGCTCACCATTCAAGGAGAGCTAGACAAGCTTGCTGCCAATATTTCCATCGGACGCAACATGGCGGGAGTGCATTATTACTCGGACTATTACGATTCGATTCGAATGGGCGAAAGGGTTGCCGTGGGGATCCTGCTCGAGCAAGCGCCGACCTATGGTGAAGCAATTGAAATGACATTCAAGAGCTTCGACGGAGACCTCATCACCATCTCGGGTGAAGGTGGGAGCTGTCCTTCGCTTTCGATTCTGAATTCCAAAGGAACGCCGACGTCGCCTCAGGAATGGTGGTTACGTCACGTCCCCGGCGAAGAGATCGTGCTGGATAACTAACGCCTTTCGATCAAACACCCAGTTTCAATCAGCATCGCCCCGCGTTTTTCGAACACGCTCATCCGTGTCTGGAACGCGTTCGATGAGTTCGTTCGATGTGCCGGCTCGTTTGCGAAGGGTGAATCCGTCGTAGGGTCGGCCCGTCGCGGTCCTTGCATCGTAGCGTAGCTCGTCGCCGTCCACGGTGATGATTTGGTAGAGCTGTGTGTCTTCCGCGACCCGGCGCATGTATGGTTCGCGACCGAGTTCGTACATTTTGGGACCGCTTACCGAAACCACGTAGACGGTTCCCGACTCGGATTGTGACCGGACACCGGTTGCGATGTTTTTTTCGCTCTCGTGTTTCATCATCCCGGTTCGGGCATAGGTGTGATCATGACCGTTCAAGACGAGGTCGACTTGGAACTCATCAAAAATGGGCTGCCACCACTTTCTGAGTTCCGGATTCTCTCGACCGGCTTTTGAGGAGTAGATCGGGTGATGAAACGTCAGGATCGTCCATTTCTGTGGCTGCTTGCTCAGTACTTTTCTAAGCCAGACTGACTGTTCCTTGATTCGCTCGTTCGAGTTGAGGCCGACGATCCGAACGTCCTGGTAATCCATCCAATAGATTGATTCTCGAGCGTCCTTCGGTCCGTTTTGCGGAAACTCGAAAACACGCTCCCAATGGTCGGTTAGTCGAGTCGTTGTCGTTTCCGTCGCTTCATCCGTCGTGCTGGTTTGCTCGTGGTTTCCCGGTACGGCAAGGCAAGCCGTGCTGCGAGGAATGAACCCCTGCGCATAGAACCACTCGCCCCATTCGGCATCGCTGTTGCCGCGGTTGACCAAGTCGCCGGCATGCAGGACGAAGGCTGCCCGTGGTGCGTCGGTGAAAGCTTGTCGGATGAGGCGCGACCAATGAGACTTGATGTTATTTTGTGCGTCGCCGACATAGAGGAAGCTGAACGGCTTTGGCGTCGAGCTTGCCGTTCTGAAATGAGCCCACTCACTCCAATTCACGCCGTCTCCGACGCGGTAAACATATTGAGTAGCCGGGGTTAGGCCTTTCAATGTTGCACTGTGATAGTTTGCTTTCCCGAGGTCCGTTTCGAGTGAACTGGTCACCG
Source organism: Planctomycetota bacterium (assembly GCA_039025515.1). Classification (GTDB taxonomy): domain Bacteria; phylum Planctomycetota; class Planctomycetia; order Pirellulales; family Pirellulaceae; genus Stieleria. The sequence goes on along the minus strand of JBCCOI010000176.1, from coordinate 741 downwards.
CATCAACTCTCTGTCGATGCTTCACGAAAAGCGGTCCATCATCCGAGATCGCGAACTCGACGCGTGGCTTCGAAACAGAGGTATCGGTGCGCCAAGTGACCGACTGCGTGGTGGCCGGGTCAGCCGCCCATGACAACACGATGCGATCGGGAACGGCGGTGGCCGCGTAGGTGACGCCCGGAGGCACTTTTCGAGGGGTATCGTGCTCGTGCTCGACATCGTGAGCATTCAGGGCTCCGCACCAGAGGAGTTGAGCCAACAGAATCCATCCTTTTAGATTCCCGCGGTCACGATTTTCACTAGCTCGCATCTCGATCAATCGGTGCATCAATGGAAATTCCGGCGTCTGTAAATTAGGGCGTCTGTAAATTAGGGCGTCTGTAAATTCCAGCTTCTGTAAATTCCGGTCCAGTGTAGTAGCGGAATCTCATCGATGTTGGTTTGCACATGGGCCACACGCAATGGGCGGTCGTCCTTGCCGAAGGCGGGTCAACCCGTGAAGCATTTCGATTCTGCGGCCGAACCAAAAAAAACGCCTCTCGGGAGTGGAGAGGCGATGGAGCTGATCGGTGGTAGATGACGAAGCGGATGTGCGCGAAATGGGCACGCCGCCAAATCATGTCAGGCTATTTCTTGCGGTGCCTGATCTTGCTTCGCATCCGCCGTTTCTTTCGACCAACTTTGCGACGCCCTTTTCCGGTCTTCTTGGTACCCACCTACAAAATTCTCCGCTTCGTTGCG
>JBCCOI010000175.1:0-12432 GCA_039025515.1 Planctomycetota bacterium | reverse complement strand
TGCCAATCGACTGAGTGAACTGAAGGCATTGCTACCCGATGAAAACTGAGTCGGTTACAAAGATCGAACCGAAGCGTGCGGTCGAGACCTGGTTCGAGTCGAATGGGTTTACGCCGTTTCGATTCCAACGAAGTGTCTGGAAGGCCTACCAAGACGGCAACAGCGGCTTGGTTCATTCCGCCACCGGAACCGGCAAAACGCTGGCCGTTTGGATGGGGCCTCTCCTGAACTGGATGCGGTCCAACCGCGACCGCTCGAAATGGGACGCAAAACGTCCGCCACCACTACAGGCGATCTGGATCACACCGCTTCGTGCACTGGCCGGTGATACCGAGCAGTCACTGCGAGAACCGCTGGAGGGTCTCGGACTGCCGTGGAAACTTGAAAGCCGCACCGGTGACAGCGAGGCGAGCGTGAAAGCACGCTTGCTGAAAAAACTACCGACCGCCTTGGTAACGACTCCCGAAAGCCTCTCACTGATGCTGACGCACGAGAGGCTGCTACCACAGTTGGCAACCGCCGAAACCGTTGTCGTCGATGAATGGCACGAGTTGCTCGGGACGAAGCGCGGCATCCAAACCGAACTTACACTCGCAAGGCTGCGTGAGCTCAACCCGTCGCTTCGAACTTGGGGCGTTTCCGCAACACTCGGCAATCTGGAAGAAGCTCTTCAAACACTCGTCGGCATCAGTGGGGCACGGAGCTCGAACCCTTCCGACAACGACGCACTGACCAAAACACGAATCATCGAAGGCTACAAGAAGAAGAAGTTGAAACTGAGTTCGTTGATCCCCGAACAGATGGATCGGTTTCCCTGGTCGGGTCACATCGGAACGAAGATGGTTCCCGCGGTTGCCGATGAACTCGAGACGGCGTCGTCCGCGCTGGTCTTTGCCAACACGCGTTCCCAAACGGAAATCTGGTATCAGCATCTCTTGTCACATCGACCGGATTGGGCCGGGCGCATTGCGCTTCATCACGGATCTCTGGACGCGAGTGTCCGGCGCTGGGTCGAAGCCGGACTCAAAGATGGAACACTCAAAGCGGTTGTCTGCACGAGCAGCTTGGACCTGGGTGTCGATTTTTCGGCAGTCGACCTTGTCATCCAAATCGGTAGTCCGAAGGGCGCGGCGAGACTTCTGCAGCGTGCCGGACGAAGCGGTCACCAGCCGGATGCGACCAGCCGGCTCTGCTTTGTGCCCACGAATGCCATCGAACTGATCGAATTGGCCGCGGCCAAGGATGCAATCGCGCGGGGCGAACTCGAGTCGAAGGCGCAGCATCAAAAACCCCTCGACGTCTTGGCGCAGCACCTGGTCACCGTCGCAATTGGAGGCGGGTTTACGTCGAAGACGATGTTCGAGGAGGTTCGAAACTGTTACGCCTATCGCGATCTGACGAAACAGGAATGGGAATGGACGCTGGACTTCATCGTACGAGGCGGCAGTTCGCTCGATCGGTACCCCGAGTTTAAACGCGTTACGATTGAAGAGGATCGGTACGTCGTTCGCGACAAGCGGATCATGCGTCTGCACCGTATGGGCATCGGAACGATCGTCAGCGATGCATCGATGAAGGTGAAGTACCTTAAGGGCACAACGCTTGGGACCGCCGAAGAGTTGTTTCTCAGTAAGCTGAAGCCCGGCGATCGCTTTCTGTTCGCGGGACGCTTGGTCAGCTTGGTTCGCATTCAAGACAATGTGGCGTACGTCCGCAGAGACAAGGGAACTCCGGACACCGTTCCACGATGGATGGGCGGTCGCATGCCTCTCTCAACAGAATTGAGTGACGCGTTGAGGCGAAAGCTGGAAGAAGCCGCTGACGGTCGCTTGATCGGACCGGAGATGAAGTCACTCGAGGGCCTGTTCGAGATCCAAAAACATTGGAGCGTTCTTCCGGCAAGAGACGAGCTACTGGTAGAGCAAATCAAGACGCGCACGGGCTTCCAAGTCTTTGTGTTCCCTTTCGAAGGACGGCTCGTTCACGAAGGCTTGGCGGCCGTGTTTGCGTATCGCCTGAGTCAACACCAACCGCTGACGATTTCGATGGCTTGCAATGACTACGGCGTTGTTTTGCAGTCGCCGAGTGAAATCCCGATTGAATCCGCGATCGCCACCGGGCTGCTTTCTCCGAACAACTTGATTGACGATATCCAATCCAGCCTCAACGCAACGGAAATGGCCAAGCGCCAATTCCGCGAGATCGCCCGCATTGCCGGACTGATCCATGGAGGATACCCGGGCCAACAAAAGTCGGCAAAGAACCTGCAGGCGAGCAGCAATCTCTTCTTTGACGTCTTTTGCGAATACGATTCCGAGAATCAATTGCTACTACAAAGCCGAAACGAAGTCCTCGAGTTTCAGCTCGAAGCAACACGTATGCAAAACGCACTCGAGAGGATCGCGGAATGTCGCGTCGTCTTGATGAGGCCACCCAAAGTCACGCCGCTCGCCTTCCCGTTGCTGGTTGACAAACTCCGCGAGCGGGTCAGCAGCGAAACACTCGCCGATCGTATCGCTCGCATGCAAGCCGACCTTGAAAAAGCCGCGTCAAAGTCCGGCGAGTAGCGTGACGGAGTTTGTTGGGATCTCAGAGTTCGACGACTTGGCCTGTCTTGGCACTCTCATAGATGGCACAAATCAACTCGACACTTCGGCGGCCTTCGTGCCCGTCCAGGATGCTTGGCCGGTTCTCGGTGATCGCGGCAACGACCTCTTCAAACAGCATCGTGTGTCCGTGGTGATCGATCGCGGACGGATCGGCGGCGCCGCCCCCGCTCTCGGTCTTCCCATCCATCTCCTTTCGAATCGTTTCGTCTTCAGCGGTCTCGTCGGCGAACTGCCAAAACTTGATGTCTTCCTCTTCGAGAACGGCACTGCCGTGACTCCCAGCAATCTCAATCCGTTTGAGCGCACCGGGAAACGCGGTCGTTGTTGCCTCGATCACACCCAGGGCACCATTTGCGAACTTGAGGTTCGCGACGGCAACGTCCTCAACCTCGATACGTTCATGGGTCATCGTTGCCGTCATGGCGCTGACTTGCTTGACGGGGCCCATCAACCACAGCAGCAGGTCGACGCTGTGAATGGCTTGGTTCATCAGTGCTCCGCCGCCATCGAGACTCCATGTGCCCCGCCATTGCCCGCTGTCGTAGTACTCTTGGCTGCGATACCACTTGACGTAGGCATCACCCATCGTGACCTTTCCGAAACGGCCGGCGTCAATGGCTTGCTTCATCAACCGGCTTGACTGGTGAAATCGACTTTGAAACGTCACGGTTAGACGAACACCAGACTCTTCACAGGCTTGGATGATTTTGTCACAGCGTTCCGTGGTGATCTCAAGCGGCTTCTCAACGATCACGTGCTTACCCGCTCTGGCGGCCTCGACCGCCGGATCCATATGCAGGCCGCTGGGCGTGCAGATAGAGACCGCGTGAACCTCGTCGTCGGCCAACATCGCTTCGAGCGATTCGAAACCGCGGCAGCCGTACTTTTCCGCGAACGGCTCGTACTCAGATGAGCGGCGACTTGTCGCGCCGACCAGACGCGCCCCGGCCGCATCACCGATCGCTTTGGCATGGAAGTTGGCAATCATTCCGCAACCGACGATTCCGATTCCGATGCTCATTTCGAGAAAGCTCCTGCGAGTCTTTAACATGCTGTTGGATCGCCGAAATTGTCTTCGCAAATGAACGCAGTGTGAACCGCCCCTACGCCACCCCGTAGGCCGTCATCAGCGAGCTCGCTCGAGCCAATGCGGCAACACGCGGAATTCCCCGATGTCTAAGTCCACCGCTAGCTCGCCCGATGTGGTGAGGAACAACTGCTGCGGTGACGATTTTCGATCACGGGAAGAAGGACGTCGCTAGACGAACAGTCCGGCTAACCGGCAACCCTGTCAGGACCAGCTGTCGGTCCGCTGTGAGCTCATGGACGTATGCTGAAGAGCTGAGACTCTGAATACACGGCACCAATCTTCAGTGAATTTCCAGTGTCGTCCTCGAATAAATGAAATACGACAAAGACGCTATAATCTCCGGCTTTCTTCGGAGCCTTGATAGGCATCGTTATTGTGACATGCTCGCCTGGCGCGATTGTTGTGAATTGTTCGTCTAGTGCCATTTTTGAGCACGAGCGGTCACACCAAACGGCTTCTTGATCACCCCATAAGGCCATTAATTCTGGACGGAAACCGACAACCGGTTTGTCGCCGGTCCCAGACAATGTCAGCCTTAACTCAATCCTATCACCAGTCTGGCGTTTCTCAACTTCATGTAACTCAAGACGAATGCCATCCTCCTCCACCAGAGGCATCAGCCCGGTAGTGAGCCTCACCGGTTGTCCTTCGTAGTTACCGCAGGAACCACTACGCTTCGTTCGGATACCCCATGGCGTTTCAACTGTTAGATATCGGTCTCGGAATGACTCGGGCACCAAGAAAGTGATTTTCTTCGAGCCAAGGCCATCCGAAGCGTCGAATTCAATCCACTCTCCCCAACCATCGGTTTCAATGTAGTCCACTGGGATCGCGAAACCGTGACGTTCGCACATCTCCTCCGTCACAAGAAGTGGCGTCGTGCCGAGAAGTTGGTCTCGGAAAAAGACCTGCGTGTTTGCAACCTCAGCGTCAATTGTCGCAACCACGGTCGAACCACTGATTGGCTGGACTATTGAGTTGTTGCAGCCAGTCAGCAACACAACGCATAGAAGTTGAGCGAAGCGCATCATATACTCCATTTGGGGGAATGGCCGTGATTTCGAGCATCAGTGAAAGGCTTTGCCACTGCCATAGCACGAGCAAGCTGACGTCACAATTGGATTGAATTGTCGTTGAAGGTGAGGCCGCCTGTAAAGATGTCAGCGGATTGCAAAGCATTGGCATCGCTGTACGACTCGTTTCGCAAGAAGTTAGCCGCTCTTCTGAATCAATGCGTCTTCCCACAATCAACGGATCTCCGGGTCCAAGCCGGCGAAGTCGTCTCGATCTTTCCATTCAACTAGGGTCAACTGTTGGCATGCTCGGGACGCGGGCGAATCACAATCGACTCCAACCTATCTGACCGTTTGCCGTGACCGTCACCGCTGAACGCATGCAAGGCGACCGACTCGACCGCGTCGTCGAAATCGTTGACCGAGGCACAAAGCTGACGGAGCGGATTTCCGCAATCGAATCCGGCCAATCGGTCTCGTTTTCCGGCGTTTGGGGATCGCTGCGAGCAGTATTGGCTGCGGGAATCGCAAGCCATGTTTCCAACGTTCTGGTCCTGCTTCCCGAAGCCGCGGACGCCGATATTGTCGCCGGGGACGCGGCTGCCTTCGGAGTCGAGCATGCTCTGGCGTTGCCACTCAGCGTCGGGAGAACCGGCAAGAGTGCGTTGGTCGACACCGACCTCGCCGAACGACTGCAAGTCCTGCAAACGTTGCGGCAGCGCGGGCCCGACGAAATCAAGCCGCTGCTTGTCACCGCATACATCGGAGGCGCGCTGCAACTCGTTCCGACACCGGAACAGATCGACGAATCGACGCGGTCCTTCGCCGTCGGCGACGCAACATCGATGGAGACGCTGTCGGCGTGGCTGGCCGAAAACGGTTTCGCATCCACGACTGCTGTCGAACTTCCCGGCGAATTCGCGACCCGCGGCGGGTTAATGGACGTGTACAGCGTCGATCACACGCACCCAATTCGAATCGAATGGTTCGGCGACGAAATCGAATCCATTCGGTTCTTCGACTTATCGAGCCAGCGAAGCATCGAGTCGGTCCAAGAGATCAGCATGACCGCGATTACGGACAACGCCGAAGCGCAAGACGCGGGGCCGACAGAGTTTGGCACCATCGCTTCTTACCTTCCGCCGGACACCGTCGTCATGGTGGTCGAACCGAACGACTGCCGAGTTTCAGCAGAGCGACTTCTGGCCCGCACCGAAGACGACGGCGGCTTTACCACGTTTGAACGCCTGCTCGATGAACTTTCCGAGTTTCGCGTGGTCAATGCTTCGTTGCTCGGTAAAGGAAAGGAAGACGTCACGGATCTGCAGTCATCCAGTGCCGACGGATTCGCACTCGTGTTGGAGGAGACACAGGCGCGAATCGATCGTGTCGCCTCCGACCACGACATCCTGTTGGTCGGAGATACGCCGGCAGACAGCCAGCGGTTGATCGAGCTATTAGCGGATACCGATGCGTCCAAATCCGGCAGGATCAAACCGGCCGTCGCTCAAATCAGCGGCGGCTTTCATCTGACGTCCGACAAGCTGTTGGTGCTGACCGGCGCCGAGCTATTTCATCGAAGCCCCGTAAGACGCGGGAAATCGCGGCCCGCCGGCAAACCGATCACCGCGTCACTGCAACTCGAAGCGGGCGATCTGGTCGTGCACCTGACGCATGGGATTGGTCTGTATCGCGGGCTCGACCACATCGAAAAGAACGGCCAGCACGTCGAACACCTCGTCATCGAATACGACGGCGGTTCAAAAATCTATGTGCCGGCATCGCGGATCGGATTAATCCAGCGCTACGTCGGAGGAACCAAGACCCAGCCGAAACTCGCGAAGGTTGGCGGCCAAGCTTGGGTGCGTCAGAAAAAAGCCGCCGAATCCGCAGTCACCGACATGGCGTCGGAATTGCTGGAACTGCAAGCCAAACGGACGGGGATTAAGGGCATCACGTTCGACCCCGATCACGTGTGGCAGCAACAGTTCGATGCCAGTTTCCCTTATCAGGAGACTCCAGACCAGCTTCGTGCCATCGAAGCCAGCAAAGACGACATGGAACTTCCCAAACCCATGGATCGCCTGATCTGTGGCGATGTCGGCTTTGGAAAAACAGAAGTCGCGATGAGAGCGGCGTTTAAAGCCGTGACCAGTGGTTACCAAGTCGCGGTGCTGGTGCCCACGACGGTGCTCGCCGAACAGCACTATCACAACTTCCGCACGCGAATGGCCGAGTTCCCCGTGCGGATCGAAAAACTCAGCCGCTTTTGCACCGCCGCCGAACAACGGCAGACCGTCAAGGATCTACGCGCGGGCAAAGTCGACATCGTGGTCGGGACGCACCGTTTGGCCAGCAAAGATGTGACGTTTCAACAATTGGGTTTGGTGATCATTGACGAAGAACAACGCTTCGGCGTCGCCGTCAAGGAAAGACTGAAAACGAAGTACGCCAACGTGGATGTGATGACGCTCTCGGCAACACCGATTCCACGCACCTTGCACATGGCACTCGTTGGTGTTCGCGATATCAGCAACTTGGAAACACCGCCCGCTGAACGGCGCAGCGTCGAAACGCTTGTCACACGTTGGGACGACCAACTGATTCGATCGGCAATCATCCGTGAGCTCAACCGCGGAGGACAGATGTTTGTCGTCCACAATCGCATCGGCGACCTCGACAGAGTTGCCGAGAAACTGACTCGGATTGTCCCCGAACTCCGCATCGTGATCGGTCACGGACAGATGGGTGAGGGAGAGCTCGAACAAGTCATGGTCGACTTTATCGAGCACAAATACGACATGCTGCTTGCGACGACAATCATCGAAAGCGGATTGGACATCCCGAATGCCAACACGATCTTTATCGATGAGGCCGATCGATACGGTCTGAGCGACCTGCATCAATTGCGGGGACGTGTTGGACGCTACAAGCACCAAGCGTTTTGCTACATGCTGATCGCTCCGCACAAACATCTTTCCCCTGAAGCCAGCAAACGATTGAGGGCGATCGAGGAATTCAGTCAAATGGGCGCCGGCTTCGCGATCTCGATGCGCGACCTCGAAATTCGCGGCGCCGGAAACTTACTCGGCAGTCAGCAAAGCGGTCATATCGCCGCCGTTGGTTACGAGATGTATTGCCAACTGCTGGAAGAAGCCGTTCGGCAAATTCAAAAACTTCCGCCGGCACTTTCAGCGGACGTCGACATCGATCTGCCCGTGGAAGCTTACTTGGCACCAGAGTACGTCCCAGACCTACGGCACAAGATCGACCTCTACCGCAGGATCGCCAAACTGGAGAGCGGCGACCAGATCGTCGAACTGCGTGCCGAATTGGTCGACCGTTTCGGAAAACCGCCCGAAGCCGCCGACCGGATGCTGCAGTTGGCCGAACTTCGACTTGATGCCGCCGCTTGGCAGATCGCTTCGATCACCAGCGACGCAAGGTTCCTCGTTTTTCATTACGGCGAACGCAAGCAGATCGAAATGCTGGCCAAACGATCGCAGTTCCCGGTACGTATTGTCGACCAGCATCGCGCCTACGTTCCGCTACGCCCCCAGAAAAAGCCCGGCACGACTCAAAAGCCACCCAAGAACCATCCGGGAATCGATATGGATCAGCCCAGCGGCTCCGGTTTCCTCGAATTGGCCCGCGGCGTTCTGTCGGCAACCTGACGACATCAACAATGCAAGCAAATGAGTTTCTATTTCTTACCGGCTATCGCGCGACCGGCAAATCGACGGTTGGAAAGTTGCTGGCGAGTTCCTTCTCCGTCCGCTGGATGGATACCGACGCGTGGATTGAGCACCAGACGCAGTCGTCGATCGCGGAACTTTTCGAGCAGCACGGCGAGTCACACTTTCGCGACTGGGAAACACGATGCCTACGCGAGCTACGGGATGAGAAAGACGAAGACGCCCGTGGAGATCGACCGCGCGGCGTGATTTCACTCGGCGGTGGTGCGATCCTTCGCCGTGAGAATCGCCAGATGATTCGCGAATCGGGACGATGCGTTTGGTTAACTGCCTCCAGCCAAACGCTGGCGGATCGCCTGGCGAAGGATTCCCGAACGGCACTTAATCGGCCGTCGCTGACCGGAAAACCGCCGACGGAAGAAATCGACCAAGTGCTGACGGCTCGCCTGCCCTTCTACCGCGAAGTCTGCGATTTTGAGGTCTCCACGGAACAATCAAATGCCGAACAACTCGCGACGTCGATCCGTCATTGGTGGTCCCAGCCCCGAACCGAGAGTCGATAGGGAATGACCCTCGCCTGGCTCCAACGCTTTGACTTGTCCCAACAGATCAACCTGCCGCTGTCCACCAAAACTCGCTAGGCTTGGCGTCTAGTGCGTTGTTGAGTCTTGAGACTGGGGTTCGTGCTACGTGAGCCGACGGGCGATAGCCCCGGTTCTTTGCGGACAACTGCGGCTAGCGTCGTGCCGCCCATTCCTAAAGGATAACCGCGGCTAGCGCCGTGCGGCTCAACTCTCAAGTTTCATGTTGACGAAACATTGGTCTGTCGGGTGCTTTGCGCATCGCCACGACACGTACATCATAGGGGCGTCTCAGCGTGGCCTTGCCTCCCACCATTTCACATCGTTGGACAGAAAGGATACTGACGTGTTCATCGCCGCATCTACTGAATGCTTTCCGGACCTCGAACTTCTCGGCGCAATTGAGTTGGCGTCCGACCTCGAATTCACGGCGATTGAGATCGCGCTTCACGAATCGGGAAGCGTGAAACCCAGCGAGTTGCTCGAAGATATGGATCGGGCGATCCAATTACTACGCCACACGCACCGCGTCGATATCTCGGGATACAGCGTCCAGCTGGAAACGCAGTCCGATGGGGTCCGCGGAGAAGAACACTACGATCAGTTTTCGAAGCTTTGCTGGATGGCAAAGACGACCAAGGTCGTGACGATCACCGTTCCGTCCGCCGAACAGGGAACACCATTTAACGAAGAAGTCGAACATCTTCAGCGATTGGTCGAAATCGGTGAGGCGGAAGGTGTTCGCGTGAGCGTCCGAAGTCAGCTCGGATGCTTGAGTGAAGACCCAGACACTCTGATGGTGCTTTGCAATAACGTTGACGGCTTGGGGATCACTTTGGACCCCAGCGTCTACATCACCGGATCGGCGCGGGGCAAGAACCTCGACAACATTTTGAAATTTGTCTGCAACGTGCATTTGCGTGACACCCGCCCCGACGCGTTTCAAGTCAGCGTCGGTCAGGGCGAAGTCGACTACGGCAAGCTCGTTACACAACTGGATCGCGAAAAATACGACCGTGCCCTGACGGTGCATATGTCTCCGATGGAAGAACTCGACCATCGCGTCGAACTCCGCAAGTTACGGCGGCTTCTCGAGACGCTGGTCTAGGGCTCTATTCGCCGCGGCGTTTTGCGAGCGCTTTATGACAGTACTTGAGAAGGCCGATGTCGATTAGAGCGGATTCCACTTCGTCCAAATGATCGGTGCCGATTAGATCGATCACTTCTTCGATGAGTTGATTGGCAAACATCTTGGATGCCCGGCTCTTGATTTGCCGAGCATTCTCCTTGGACACCGTCTTTCCGCTCTCCGCGGACAGGATACCCGCCAGACTTTCGGAACCGGGCGGTTTGATATCCTTTGAAATCGCCTCCGTCGTCACCTTCAAGGTGATGTAATAGAGCGAATCGATGTTCTTGATGGTCTCCATCGCTCGCAAAAAGATGACTTCGATCAGCTTCTGGTCAAACGCCTCCTCGGCCAGTTGATCACTTGCCTCGATTCCCGACACCATCGCCGTATCCAATCGGACGCCTACGTTTTGCCTCGCCTGTTGCTTTAGAAACTCGTAGCACGTCGTGCGCAGCACACGCTTCAGATAAAAACGAAATGACCCGATGTTTGGATCGTATTTACCAAGCTTGCCGCTGAGGCATTTAACCAGAAACTGATCCCAAACTTGATCCACGGCACGGGAGTCCGACAACATCTTTCCGAGGAATGCCTTAATCGCCAACTGATAGCGTCGAATAAAGCGCTCGCGTTGTTCGATTTGCCTTTGACGTTCGGCCCTTTGTTCGCTGCTGGGATCCGAGTCAAACTTGGCGATCGGAGACGCAAGCACTCGAACGATCTGAGAATACTCCGTTTCAATCTGATCGATTCGGTTCGAGAGCCGCGAAGTCGAATCGCTTGAACCTGAATCTGCGGGAGCCACGTCGGACATCATGAAACTCGTTTAACACGATTGGCACGGAGCGAAAAGGATCAACATCTTAGCTGCAACAAGACTCTAGTACCTTTGTTCCGTCTCCGACCTTTTTCGACGGGCCGTCTCCCAGTCAGCTTGATACTTGCTTTCGTCTCGAAACGCGGCGACCGCTTCATTGGTCGTTATGAACTCCCAAAAGTATTCCACCAACACCGCGTCGGAACGCATCGTCTTTGAAAATAACTCACACGCCAGCATGTCGTAGGATTTCCGCTTCTCGCTGGTTAATGTCGGGTCCTCGGCCATCAAGCGTAGAGCGACCCATCTCTCGAACCCCGAGTCGTTGTTCATGCGATCCGAGAACGGCTCGAGTTCCCGGCAATAGCGAATCGCCTCATCCATTTTGAACTGAAGGCACTGATTCGTAACCAACCTAGCTAGATTCAATGCTCGTCGAGCACCTGCGATTCCATCCTTCGAAACGGCTTCGGTCACGTGAAGAAACAAGTCTCTTGCCTCCAAACGGGCCGCTTCCTCCGCAGAAAAGTCGAGACCTGCACGTAAAGCATCTGACTTGTTGTTCAAGAGTAGGCCTTTGATCTCCATAAAAAGCAGGTTTTTCGGATAAGCTTCTAACTGTTCATCAGCGACAGCGATCCCTTTGTCATAGTGGGCCAAGACTGCGTCGAAATCGCATTCACCTTGATGAAAATCCCTCAGGTAGAGCATCCCTTCATTTGAGATGAAACCGGCAAGGTGTCTGGAGGTTTCATACGTTTTGTAGTCGATTTCAATCAGACGATCGGCGATTTTGATCGCCGTCTGGTAGAGCTGGTGAACCTCCTCTCTCGATGGATTCCCTTCCCTCTCTTTATAGAACCGCCCCTTGTAGCGAGCTAAGGCCCATCGACTCAAGCTTCGCGCTTTGAGCAGCGTAAACTCTCGCTCGTCCGGGTACTGCTCTTCCATTGCTGCGAAGAATTCGTGATTGGCAATCGCCATTGACAAGGTCCTTCTTGACTCTTGGTGGTAGCAATAGTCGGAGATGGATTGGCGTACGGAAGCCACACGAATGGTCTGCCGACGATCAAGGTCAGGGATACGGATTTGGCGAAGAGAACTCTCGAACGCATCCAAAGAAGGATTCAGCGCCTCCCCCTTCAAGTCGGACAACTGTGTCAAAAGCGACTCGACTTCGAGCGAGGCGATTTGGATTTCAACGTTGTCGGAGTCGAGTTTACTCGATGACAGGATCTCCTTTGCGTCGTTCGCCAACCGTTTCGCTTGATCCAAGCGGCCGACTTCCTTCTCGAGGGCAGCCAACCGCACCATCGCGGATGTCATTGCGGGGATATCCGCGCGCCGATTCAGCTGATCTTCAGTGGACCAAAATCGGTACTCTTCGGTGAGAAGCTTGATCAGCGAATCCCGTCCCGGATCCGCGTTCTTCCAAACGGGAGACTCAAGAACAAAGTTCTGTACTGCGGCGAGCGAATTCAGTGCACGCCGCTTC
>JBCCOI010000174.1:0-12453 GCA_039025515.1 Planctomycetota bacterium | reverse complement strand
TGTCTGGTTCAGCCTGGCGCTTGGGGCGAGCGATCTTGGCGCTTTGACTCTGGAGGACCTGATGACCGACGGAGTCGAGAATGCCGATCAAGTCGATCGCTTGCGCGAAGACGTCTTGACGATGGATTCTCCCCAAGGCAATTATCACTTTGGTGAATTCGCGCGCTCGGTCATCAGCGGTCTTTCGGGAATGAAACCGGAGGTCAAGCCGAGACTGCTTCAAGCTGCCGCACGCGTCGTCGGTGATCACCCAGCCGGCGCGCCGATCCGAAGAACGCTTGATCTTTATCACGAATTGGTGGAAGACGAACTCCATCTGCGTCTCAGCATTGACGGCAGCGACCGAGTTGGCATGGAGCCCTTCGGTGCAATTTTGACACTCCAGCACACCGCTTCCATCGACCGCTCCTCCGGCGGCTTTGCGAGATACCTCATGGACAACTACTCCCAGTTCAATGGTGGTCAGTGGACAACGATCAACTACCAACAGCGGCTGCGAAACAGCATTGAAGAGTCATTCGGGAATTCGGTCGAGTTGCTGGGCATTGGCTTCTTTCAACCGATGAACCCCGCGATCCCGATTCAAGTGGAAGGAAAGGCTGGCTGGCAAGAGAAGCCGCTCGCGTACCTTGCACTTCAAGCGAAAGATCCCAGCGTCGATCGATTGCCTGAGATCCAAATGGACATGCATTTTACAGATGCGTCCGGCCCGATCGTTCTGCCGGTTCTTTCTAACACGGTGCTCGTCGACGCCTCCACGAATGCAGCTCCGAGACCGATCAAGGATCTGGCGATCGAGCAGACACTTGACGCACGGCCGATGCTGGAGGGCAAACCCGAGCCAACCGTCAAACTGGAAATCACGGCTCGCTCGGCAGGTGTCGTTCCCGATCTCGAACGCCTGTTTCCTGATTTGAAAGACGCGTTGCCAGGATATCAACTCGACGAAGCTGAACTCGTTTCGGATCCGATTGATGTGAATCAGATTCACCGCAAGCAACCGGAGGAAGACAAGTCGAAAACGAAAACGAATCAAAACCCATTCATCTATCAGGACACGGTTCCGAACTTGGATCCCGATTCGGATGGGCTGTTTCGCTTGGGAACGATGCGAAAGTGGACCGTCACCTACAAACCCAAAAACAGTGTGGCAAGTAATCCCGATCGCTTCCTCTTTCCCGACATGGACGTGAGTGCGTTTCAACCGCTGTTGTCCACGGCGACCGACAGCGAGGATGACGAAGACGCGGCTTCCGCTGGTAAGGACACGACATCCGAGCCATTAGCGAGCAACTCCATCAAACGTTTCCACTACGAAGACTATGACCTGTTGCCGGTTGAACAAGCCGAACTCCTATTCAACCAGACGAGGGCAAGCGTTACGCCTTGGGTGATCGGCGGTCTGGTAGCGCTTTTGCTTGGTTCGGGTGCTGTTTGGCAGATTCAACGCAGCAGCAATTCCACTTCGTCGCATGATCCAGCCTTAGCGGTTCCAGAGACTCTCACGCCGACCGGGGCAGCATTAATGCTTCGACAAATTGAGTCGACGACGGCAATGGATTGGAGCATGAGCGACCGTCTTGCGCTTCGGTCCGACATTGACTCCATTCAGCAGCAACACTTCGCCAATCACATGGACAAAGGAGCTGCGGTGCCGGAGCAAAACGGCGCGCTGCGAGCCACCGTCTTGCAGTGGGTGACTCGTGCGGGTAGTTGAGTCTGGCATCACCAAACCCGACTCAACGTGGGAGCTCGGCCGATCCGAACGAAACTGCGACGCTCAACTGGTCTTGCCCGAATCGGCGCGAAAATCTTAGACACACCCTAAAGATGTCTTTCTCCCACCTCCCATGAATTCCTGCCGTTCACGGCGAGCGGGTCGCCATTGATCTGTTCTTCGCTTGTTTCTCGAATGTTTCACGCGCTCTTTTATCGTGAACCATTGCGGTCGCAAACCGATGGTCGTCGCCGCGTTACCGCGCGCCGGCGGAACGTCTTTTTGGGGCCGGAGACCGCGACGCCAATCCTTCTTTTCATCTTGGCGACATGCGGTTGCGGCACGACGAAACAGCACAGCGCGACCGAGCAGTTGGTGGTCAGCGACGCGGTCGACCGGAGCATTCAGGACCTGGACTTTCGTCCGCTGTCCGGCCGGAAAGTCTATCTGGACACAAGCTACCTAAGGCATGTTAAAGGCCAGGGATTTGTCAACTCGGAATACGTGATCAGCGGGCTCCGGCAGCAAGTGCTCGCAGCCGGATGCCTCATTCAGGACTCCTCGAACGATGCCGACATCATCATCGAGGCCAGGATTGGTGCTCTCGGTGCGGACAATCACTTGGTGACCTACGGGATTCCGGAGAACAACTCATTCACCAATGCAGCTCGTTTGCTGCCGAATGCACCGACGTTGCCCGTGATTCCGGAAATCGCGATCGCCCGGCGTGATGCCAGAGAGGCGGCTGCAAAGATTGCGGCATTCGCATACGACCGTGAAACTCGAAAACCGATTTGGCAATCGGGCATTCGCCATTCTCTTTCGACGGCGCGAGACACTTGGGTCTTGGGCGTCGGACCATTTCAAGGAGGATCGATCCGAGAAAAAACCAAACTCGCGGGGAGCCAGTTTCTATTCGGAAAGCGCAGCCCTCGCGGCTCAGTGGCGGAAAATTTTGAGAGACCCGCCGTGGACTTCACTGCGGAAACACGGTTCAACCAAGGCTGGCCGGAGCTTGGCGATAGCGGACTTGGTCCGGATTTGCTTGCTTCCGAACCAGAACCACCCACTCAGCCGCTTCCCGAGCCGCCCGGCGACTTCCGACCGGATTCGGAGGCAGCGGCGAAGATCGCGGAGTCTCCGCGGGAGAAACAAGTGAAATGATTCGTTTCAAACGGTCCGCCACCATGCAACCTCAGCCGATCAAACCAGGTCCGGGACAGGAGTCGGTTTGGGACTACCCGCGGCCGCCGAGGCTGGAACGCGTCGCAAAGCGAGTTCGTCTCATCGTCGACGACGAAGTCTTGGCCGAAACTCAAATCGCCTATCGAGTCCTGGAGACCAGCCATCCGCCCACCTTCTACCTGCCACCCGAGGATGTCGATCTCACTCGACTGAGAAGTGAACGTTGGGGTACGTTTTGCGAATGGAAAGGACAGGCACATTACTACTCGATCGTCACGCCAAATCGCCTCATCAAACGAGCGGCTTGGTCCTACCCTACGCCGACACCCAGTTTCGACGAGATTGCGGGCTACCTTTCTTTTTATCCAAGCAAGCTTGATCAAGCGTTCGTCGGAGACGACTTGGTGATGGCGCAACCCGGCGACTTCTACGGCGGATGGGTCACGCCCGAAATCGTGGGTCCGTTCAAGGGCGATCCTGGAACGATGGGCTGGTGATCTCGCCGACGATCTGATTCCGACGGATCGGGCCCGTTGCTCGACTGTCCACCGAAATGGGAACGTTGTCGCCGAGAACGAAAAAAGTGTCCACATCCAAGGTGAGCGGATAATCGAGTCCTGGTCGGTCATCTCGGTATTCAATCTCTCGCAACAATTCTATGTTGGCGGAATCGACTTCGGCGAAATCTTCAATCGCGACCGGTCTGCTCGCGTCGAGGTGCGATCCGAGAGCGAGGGAATGCTCTGCGAATACTGTTGCTTCCGCGCTGTCTGCGACCAAGTAACCGCCAGCTTCATGCGAGGCCTGAGCCACTTGAATGGATTCCGTTGCCGTTCGATGAAATGCGACTCGATAGCTCTTGTTCGATGGAGGTGTGCCGTCAACGCGCAAACGACTGAACCGGACGATCAAGCGATCCACCGGATGAAGTTTTCGGCTCACCATGACGTTTCCGGGATAGTCGTCGACAACAGGTCCGGGACGTCCTCCGCGGTGAGGGTCTCGGTGATGATAGATCAACCAATCGGGAAAACCGACAACGCGACTCCAAGAGGAGAATTGGTTATCAACTGGAATCAAAGCCGGCGCGATGTAATCTGAAACACGAGCTCGCAGTAACGTTTCCAGTCGAGTCCCGTTGATGGTGACTCGGCCGTCTACTGCATCGACGATGTCCCCCGGCAGTGCCGCTAACCGCTTGACGCGAAGGCCGCCATCAGCCGTCACAGCGACAAGGTCGCCTCGCCGGAGTGTTGCGAAGTCTTCGATCGGTTTCAGGACGCATTCCTGACCATCGGTTAGCGTCGGGGACATCGAATCGCCGCGAACTCGCAACTTCGTCCCATCCATTCGTCGCGATTGTCGGCGAGAATCCGCGCCCAGCCGGAATCCGAGGTAAATCAGCGGCCCCAAGACGAGGACAATCGCAACGCACGCGTCTCCGCGGAGTCCAAAAATGGTGCGGTCTTGTAGTTTGACCATCGATGTCCAAGAAACGGGGCAAACAACTTTCGGCTGACGGCCCTCGCGACCGTCGCTATACTCTGAGATCGGTCGAATTCTCCGCGAGTGACGTGTTTGCGAGCATCGTTGCGTCGCGTCGGGGGATAGCTTTTTGAATTATGTGAGTAGCGAACCTTGATGTCTGATCCGAGCGTAGCGACGTCGTTTGATTCTTCCGCCGCCAAGAAGCCTTCGGACTTTCCAGAAAAGGATATCGAATCCGTTCAATCCCGTGAACGACTCGATGCCACCGCGCCGCTCGCTACACGTGGGCGGATGGGGCGTGTTCAAGGAGTCCAAATCCTGGGAACTGGCGCGTTCGTCCCTGACCAAATCGTAACCAATGAAGATTTGGCAGAGCTTGGGTGCGATAGCGACTGGATCATTCGCCGTACCGGCATCCAGGAACGCCGACATGCGACGCCCGAACAGGCGACGAGTGATCTTTGCTACGAGGCAGCCATCCGTTGCCTGGAGAATGCAGGTGCGACGGCAAACGACTTGGACCTCATTCTTGTCGCGACGATCACACCCGACCATTTTACGCCTTCGACCGCATGCCATATTCAGCGACGACTCGGTGCCGTTGCTGCCGCCATGGACCTTGGTGCCGCGTGTGCCGGGTTTATGTATGCGATGACAACCGCCGCGCAGTTCATTGCTCTTGGAAATGCGAAACGCGTGCTGGTGATCGGGGCCGACTTGATGAGCCGGCTCGTGGACCCCAATGACAAAAAGACATTTCCGCTCTTTGGAGATGGGGCTGGAGCCGTGCTGATGGGACCATCGGGAGATTCCATTGGTGATGATTCTCAAGGCCCGGCGAATCAGGGAATTCTCTCTTATCAATTGGGTAGTGAAGGATGCGGCGGAGAAATGCTTTGCATCCCCGCGGGAGGAACACGTCTTCCACTCACGGAAGAGGCGAAGGCCGCCGGTCAACAGTATTTGCGAATGGATGGCCGCAATGTGTTTAAGTGGGCTGTACGAGTCTTCGCGGAAAGTGCAGACGATGTGATGCGTGACGCCGGGATCACTTCGGCAGACCTTGACTTGGTCGTGCTTCACCAAGCAAACCAGCGGATCATCGACTCAGCCGTTTCGGACTTGGCTGTGAGCTCCGATAAAGTCTTCGTCAATTTGAATCGCTACGGCAATACATCGGGCGCCAGCATCCCTCTTGCACTCGACGAAGCGGCGCGTGCGGGTCGACTCCGTCGCGGCGACCTAGTCCTGCTCTGTGGTTTCGGAAGCGGACTTGCTTGGGGAACGGCTCTTATTCGGTACTGAGGAACGGGCCTGAGTTTCAAACGGGTCTGACTGGACAGCGCCACTTTCGTTGAGAGTGCTGCAAATCGTAACCCGAAGTGTAAGTTTTGAGGTTGCGCCTTCTTCACAACCCGACGCGTAAGCGAGTCAAATCGATATTGATTCGTGCCTCGCTGACGCGTCGGGTTGTGAAAAACCAATGCTTGAAGCAAATGCGCAACTTCAAAAAATGAAAGTGAGGCGATTCCCGTAACTCGTTCACCCGCTGACGCGTCGGGTTAAGTTTGGGTGTAGCGTGGGCCCGTCCCGTTAAGAAGGCTGCCGGCTATGTTTGGGCCAAGTGAAACGGAAGACTGATCCCTTTCCCGGCTTCGATGCCACCGTCACTTCGCCACCGCCGTTTTGCACAATTTTTTGCACCAAGGCGAGCCCCATTCCGCTGCCGGGTATGTCACGATCACCGTGAAGTCGCTGAAACATCACAAAGATCTTCTCGTGGAATCTTTCGTCGATACCCGGGCCATCATCTGAGACTGAGAACTCAATCATTTGTCCGCGCGTTTTTGCATGGACTTCGATGACCCCTTCGCCACGGTGATGGTACTTCACTGCGTTCCCTACAAGATTCAAGAACACCTGTCGAAGCGGCGTGAGTTGAGTGGTCAGAACCGGCAGGTCGCGATGAACCAACCGAAACGACTTGGAGGCATTGCTGAGCGAGAAGACTTCTTCCACCAAGTCAGCAGTACTGACTCGCGTGGGAGACCGTTGCACTTTTCCGGCGCGTGAGTATTCCAAAAGATCATCGAGTAACTCTTCCATTTGTACGACTTGCGATTGCAACCGACGAAGTTTTTCACTTGCCGGTTCCGAAAGAGTCAAAGAGTCATCCCGCAGCAGAAAGAAGGCGAGCGTATTGATGCTTCGCAACGGTGTACGCAAATCGTGTGACGCCACGTAAGCGAACTGCTCAAGTTCCGCGTTGCTGCGTTCCAGATTTTCATTCAAACCGCGCAACTTGGCTTCAGAGAGTTTTAGGTCGTTGATGTCGATGTGAACGCCGATCAGCCTCATCGGGCTGCCGTCTTCGTCATGGACCATCTTTCCGACGGAACGGATCCAACGATACTCTCCTTCTGGGGTTCGCAGACGAAAAATATTGTTGTATGTGGATCGATCATCCTCCAGAACAGCTTTGACAGTTTCTTTTGCTGCAGAGACATCTTCCGGATGAAGTTTTTCTTCCCAATCAGCGAGCGTTCGCCAAGGTAAATCGGGTGGATACCCCAGTTGCTCGTTCAGTGTTTCGTTGACGCTGACTTCACCGGTACGGACATCGAGTGTCCAAAGGCCGATTTCGGCATTCGTCATCGCGGCTTGCAGCAGTTCTTCATTTTCACGAAGTTTTCGGTTCGCCGTAACTTCCTCGGAAATGTCTCTTGCGACCCCGACGACATACTCTTCCCCGTCGAGTTCGAAAAAGTGCACGCGTGCTTCGACCCAAATCTTCTCGCCATCGGAACGTCGATGGCGCGTCCGGAGTGACATGAAACGATCTTGGCGTAGTTGTTCCCAGGTTGCCGGCCAAGAATCGGGCGGGAAATTTGGGTCGACATCGGCCGCATGCAGTTTCAACAACGCGTCCCGCGAATAACCGAGCATCTCGCATGCGGCGTTATTCACGTAGGTGAACCGGCTGTCTTTCCGAAGCCAGTAAATCGCCTCTTTTGAGTTGTCGACGAAGAACTGACTGCGAGTACCTTGGCGTTCGGCAAGGGCTAGATCCGCCGCAGATTCCTTTTCCTCCGTGATGTCGTGCGCCGACCCAACGAGCCGAACAGGTACTCCATTGTTTGCGTAACTCGGCATCGCACGCAGTCGCAGCCAGACAAACCTCTCCTCAGCGTTCCGGATCCGAAACTCGACGGCGAGCGGTTTCGTCTGTCCGTGTCGCCCGGAACTCAAACAGGCTTGCAGCGCCTCCTGGTAACGCGCCTGATCGGCCGGATGAATTCTTGCTTCAAGAGCGGAGATCGAATTCGGAACTGCTTCGAGATCGTCGGGCTGAAATCCCAGCATCTTTCGCCAACCCGCAGCGAAATTTGCCTGATCGGTTCCGACTTGCCAGTCCAACATCCCGTCGGAAACAGACAGTAAATCGATCATCGCCTGGTTGCTTGCCGCAAGCTCGTTGAAACGCTTTTCCGCATCGTACTTCTCACTGAGGTCTCGAACGAATGAACAAGTAAAGACCTCATCACCGAACTCGATCTTGTGAGTCGAAATCTCAACCGGAAAGACCTTCCCGTCGCGGCGCTGATGGTGCAACTGAACTTGCAGAGAGCCTTCCTTTTCGATCCGCGGCCAAATCTGTTCTTGAAAGTCGGCCGGCGAATGAAGGTCGGTGTTGAAATCCGCAACGTTCATCGACAGCAATTCGTCTTGGGAGTACTGAAGCAGCTTGCACGCTGCCCGATTGGCATAGGTGATATCTCCCAATGGATTGATCCACATGACAACATCGACGGCGGTATCGATACTCTGTTGGGTTTTCTCCAAGCGAAGCTGCGTCTGTTTCTGTTCGGTCACGTCTCTAGCCGACCCCACGATGAACTCATCGCCGTCAAACTCGTAGAAGCGAATCTCCATCGAAACGGTCCGAGTTTCGGCGGCCGCCGTCACGTGTTGCGTTTCGATTTGCAAGAACTTCTGATTCTTCATGCGTTGCCAATGAGCACGCCAGATGGGATTGGGATACTCCGGATCGATATCCTCCACGCGAAGCTGTAAGAGCTGCTCGCGTTTGTATCCAAGCATCTTGCATGCAGCATGGTTCACGTACACAAAGCGACCGTCTTCCTGGACCCAATAAATGGCTTCCATCGCGCCATCAGTCACGAATCGAAAACGCTCGAGTTCTTTCCGTTGGTCGTCGACGAGCAAGTTCATCCATCCTTGGGGTTGGTGTAAGATTCTGGTATCCGCATGAATGACCAATAGTGTACGTATTTCCCTACGACGCGTCGGCGGACTCGCCCGACCGGCCCGAGTTGCAACTCAAATCAACGAAGTTCAAAAGACGGAAACTGTCCGATGATCGGGTTACTCACTGACTGTTTTTTTGCTCTTTCGGTCACGATCGCGGGACACACAGTGTCCCCAACGTCATTTGAACACGAAGTCCTCGTCAGAGCTTTTCGTGCATCCCATCAAGGCTACAGCAGCGATGAACTCTTGGTCCGCGATGAATTGCTTGAAGCTTTTCTTGGACAAGTCGAGATGCAGTTGCAACGCGAACTGAGCGAAGCCGAGCAGAGGGAAGCCGTCCTTTCACTGTTGCGACTGAGAAAATCAGGACGGCTGGGCGTGAAAACCACCAAGCGTGCACGTGGCGTTGGAGGATCGTCGTCGATAGGCGAAATTGCTGCCCGCGTGGTCTGCGATCGGCACCGCGTCTCCCTCGACTACCTTTTCGCCGACCCGAATCTTCGACGAGCATTCAATAGCGAAGCCCGCTTGATCGCAGCCGACGTTGAACTGGAGCAGGCGCGGCGTTCGGCACTCGGCTTACGCAAAAAGCGTGCACTCAAACCAGAACTCGTCCTGCGTGTGGCGGAATGGAACCGGACGATCCAGACGATGACCGTTCAGCAAGCCCGCATCGCGCTTGACGAAAAGTCGATCAGCGATGGGCCAGGGATATACCTCTTCCGCGACGAGAGCGGCTATCTCTACATCGGCGAAGCAAAAAATATATACGACCGCATCGGCGAACACCTTTCCGGCAGCGATCGTGCATCGCTAGCTCAGTACTTGGCCGAAAAGAGTGGTCCGGACATCACGCTTGAACTGCATCTCTTCGACAAGCAGTCACCGGCTTCATCGGTGTCCATGCGCCGAGCCTACGAGAGCGAATTGATCCGGAGCCGGAATCCAAAGTTCAACGTTCGGCCTTAACCAGCCAGTCGGCATCAAAAAGACTCTTGACTTTCGACGTTCCTGCCGATACTTTGCAATACAAAGTGATTGGCGAAGCGGCTGGACGAATACCGACGAACGAAAAGCGAAGAAACACCTGCATGAGAATTGAGGAAGCGATCGAGCAGCTGGATGCGATGTCTGCCGTTGCGGAGAGGTCCGCGACGTTCAGCGGGCTTCGAGCATCGCCCGTCGCGGCCACCGGTTTGGTCGGTGCACTCACTGCCTGCGTGCAACACGTCTTCATCCGACACTCGGCCGGCGCGAACGAGTCCGCTTTCGCAGGTCAATTTATTTCCCTGTGGGTCGCATCGGCTTCGATTTGCCTGGCGATCGTGTTGGGTGATATGTGGATTCGGTATCTCCGGGAACCGACGCGTCGAACGAGGCGGCTGACGCTGCAAGTCCTCGGTCGGCTTGCACCTTCGTTCCTCGCCGGAAGCGGTATCACACTCGTCATCATGAGACATTCGACGGAGCTCGCCTGGACGCTCCCCGCATGGTGGGCAACACTGCTGGGGCTGGGAATCTGCTCGGCGCTTAGCCTGTTACCGCGATGTCTGCGCCCCGTCGGCGCTTGGTATATCGGTGCGGGTTTGCTGGTCTTGATGCTGGCCAAAGACGCTTGGGCTTTGCATCCACTTTCGATGGCGGTTCCGTTCGTCGGAGGACAGCTCTTTACGGCTTGGTTGATCACTCGCGATCCCGAGGTCGGTTACCGATGAACCATCGTAAGAAACAAAACGCGGAGGGGCGTTACGCGTACGACGGCCTCGACCGGGTAATCCATGAGAAAGCGAGGCTCGGTTTGCTGACGTGCCTCGCCGGCGCGGCGGAAGGATTGACGTTCGGCGAATTAAAGCGCCTCTGCGACTTGACGGATGGCAATCTCAATCGGCATCTCAAGCAACTTACAGATGCGAATCTCGTCGTCCTGTCACAGGACGCGTCTGGACCAAGACGTCAGACCGTTTGCGAATTGACGGATGACGGCAGGCAACGCTTTCTCGCCTACCTGGCCGAGCTCGAAAGAGTGATAAGTGATGCCGGAAAACAGATGAAACAGAGTCCTGCGGGGCGGCGAAGGCTCGCAGGCGAACCCTAACCTGTTTTTTTAACCTTAAGCTTTGCAATGCAAAGTATCTAGAGGTCTGAAGTCATGCCCCAAGTCATCCGCGCCCAACACCTGGGATTCTGTTTTGGTGTTCGCGATGCCCTTCAAGTGGCCGAATCCATCGAGCAACCAGAGGAGACGGCCGTCTTCGGAGAATTGGTCCACAATGAACGTGTCACCTCAGACCTCCGGGGGCGTGGGTTTGAATTGGTGGCGGAGAGAAAAAGATCTTCCAAGCTAGCCAAACCGAACATCATGGTGACGGCGCATGGAATCAGTGACACTCGAAGAAGATCTCTTGAGGAATCCGGCCACCGATTGATTGATACGACCTGTCCTCTCGTACGTCGTGTTCATGATGCGGCGCAAGGTCTCGCCGCACGCGGTTTCTTTGTGATCGTTGTCGGTAAACCGGACCATGTCGAGGTTCAAGGCATCACAGAAGACTTGCCCATCGATGGCTATGCGGTTGTTGATTCTATCGATGCCGTGGAGCGATACCCTGCGGACAGGATCGGCGTCGTCTGTCAAACCACAACGCCGGAAGCATTGGCGATGCAGTGCAAAGAGCGAATTACAAAGCTCAATCCTCAAGCGACGTTGCGTTGGATCAACACAGTCTGTCGTCCGACCAAACAACGGCAGTCTGCGGTCGATCAACTCTGCACAGAAGTCTCCGTCGTCGTCGTCGTCGGCGGGCAAAACTCCAACAACACCCGCCGACTTGCGGAACGGTGCCGGTCAAACGGCGTCGACGCGTTCCACGTGCAATCACCCGCGGACTTACCGAAGAGTGAACTATCGAAACATAGCCGAATCGGCTTGACCGCCGGGACTTCCACGCCTGACGAAACGATCGACGCGGTAGAAGCGGCACTGGTCGCACTTCAACCGGATACACGGCCGTCTGCGTTTCAAAACTGGATCCAGCACTTCGAGGAGAACTTGCCATCCGATCCACGAATCTCTTGGACAAGGCATCCGACGTTAACGGACGCTGAACGCAGGGACGTGGTTTCCTCCATTCAGACTTTCCAACTCGGTGAAAGCGGCGAGGGCAAACATCTGATTCGCTGTGCGGAATCTTGGGTCCGGAAAGGTGGTGACGCAGGGTATCTGTGCGCCTTACGACTTTTCATCGAAGAAGAGAACCAACACGCCAGATGGCTGGGGCGTTTCCTGTTGCAAGAGCAGGCTCCGCTGCTTGAGAAACAATGGTCCGACAGTTGCTTTCGGTTCCTTCGTCACTTGGCCGGTTTGCGGACGTCGATCTGCGTTTTGGTGACCGCTGAGATCCTCGCACAGGTTTATTACCTCGCGTTGCTTCGCGCGACGGATTCGCCTTGTTTGCAACAAATCTGTAGACGAATCCTGAGAGATGAAAAGTTCCACGTTGCATTTCAACGGCAACAAGCGAATCGTCTTTCGAGTCGATGGTCTGGAATTTTCCGGTTGATGGTTAGCGGGTTTGAACGAGCCCTTTTCGAAGTCGCCAAACGCATCGTCTGGCGAGATCATCGCAGCGTATTCGGTGCGGCCGGCATGGATTGGAGGAACTTCTGCAATCGATCCGACCGGAGGTGGAGTGCGTCTCGGCGTAACGCTAGTCGAGACGACTGATTCGCGTTCTCCAAGCAGTGGCCGTCCGCGAACGGATCGCACTCGTCGGATTCAGCACGAATGGAGG
>JBCCOI010000173.1:0-12458 GCA_039025515.1 Planctomycetota bacterium | reverse complement strand
GGTTACGCAAAAATAATCAAACATACTATATCTCGTAAAGGGTAGCAGATAGGGCATTCGATACTAGGTTCTCAATACAAAGTGGTAAAGCAGTTGATGATGGGTTGACATACACGCTCGTGCGCTATCGTCCCTTCGGGACTTTGATGGTTTGGTTAAGACAAAACCGTTGGGCGGAGCCCACCGGCAAGGTGGCTATCGTCCCTTCGGGACTTGTTCAAGTTTATCGACCTAACCGTGCGCAAAGACGTGAAACGCAACTCAATACTTGACAGCAAATCACTGTAGACAAAAGAGGGCGGAGCCGATGGGCGACATTCTAAACACGCCTTTTACTGATGGGCCGCTCCTTGCGTCACTGACCACGCCGCTGGTCTTGAATGAACCGAACGACATCGCCAATCGTTTGAACGGGGGCTTCGGCGCCATCGGGGAACGAAACCCCGTGCTCTTCTTCCAACTCCATCAGCATTTCGATCGTATCGAGCGAGTCCACGCCCAAGTCTACGAAGCGTGTTTCGGCGTTGATCGCTCCGGGTGATGTCCCGAGTACTTCCGCAAAACGCTTGACGATGGAATCCAGCAGTGAAATGGATGCCAAGATCAAGTGACCGCAAGACGGACACGCTACGTCCTGCACGCTGCCAGTCAACGCGGCTTCGATCTCCGCTCCGCAAAGCGGACAACGACTTGGCATTCCCTCGGTAGTCCCAGACATCACGGTCATTCCTCCTCGCGTTGCGCGGTCCACAAAGAGGCGTTCCTGTGCGAACGCCTTCGCGTGATCTTACAACGACTATTGGAGACTGCCGACGCAGTAAATTCGCGTACCGGTTCGTATAAAGAAGGCTCCTTCCGTTGCGGCAACTCCATAGACGATGGGGTCTCCGTACGATTCGGAGCTCGAACTGGAACGCTGCCGCGCACGTTCGGCCATCGCTTCGATTTCTTCGCTGTCGATCGACCCGTCACTGTTGCTGTCCAAGCGTGCGAAGAAGCCTCGCATCGATTCGGGCAGTTCTTCTTTCTTAACCAGCCCATCTCCGTCCTTGTCGGCCTCTTTCATTCGCTCCGTGAACGACTGACGTGACCCCGATCGTTCGGGACGATGTTCGACGTAGGTCTCCGGTTGCGGCGGGTCATCACGATCCCATAGCTCGCATTCCGCGATCACTTCGAATTCGCTTCCGGGTTTGACTACCGTCGTCAATCCATCTTTTGCGAAGAGATAGATGGAGCCTTCGGATGCAATAGGAGTCGACCAGCACATGCCGCCGGCTCTCTTGGCATAGATTTTTTCGCCGCTTTCAGCGTCCAAACAATGGACGACGCCAACCTTGTTTACCGTGTAGACACGTCCGTCGCTGACGAGCGGGCTGACGTAGTGACAGTTGGCTTTCTCGGCACGCCAAGCGATCTCAGCCGTATTGTCTTTACCGACTTCGATGCAGCACGTCGACTGCGAAACGCTGCCGTCACCGAATTCGGAAACGGAAGCACCCGCGTAGACTCGATCGTCCACGACGGTGACCGATGGAATCGTGTTTCCGCCGACATCGCCAACGGTCCAAAGCTGCTTGCCGTCAACCGGGTCGTATCCGTCCACGGTTCCGTTGGAACTGATCACGATCTGTGGTTTGCCATGGATACTGGCGACAACCGGTGAAGCCCACGAGGAGCGGCTCTCACGGTCGACCTTCCATCGATTCGTTCCAGTCTCTTTATCGAGTGACAACAGGTACGACGGACCCGAGTGGTCGATCAGCACGATCACGCTGTCTTCGGTTTGCGCCAGTGAACTGCCCAGGCCATGTCCATTTTGGAACTCGCCGTACTCTTCGGTCAATGAACGCTGCCAAAGCAATTCGCCGTCGTGCGAAACTCCGATCACATCTCCACCTTCGAAGAACGCATAAACGCCCGATCGGTCGACGACGGGCGTTGGAGCCGCACGGCTCTTGGCGTAATAGTTCGCGGCCTGCGAAGTCGTCTCGATGGACTTTTCCCAGATGACTTCCCCCGTGGAGGCTGATACGGCGACGACCAAACTTTCTTCTTTTTGAGGTCCCTTCACAGCCGTTACGTAAATGCGATCTTCCCAAAGCAAAGGCGATGACTGTCCATAGCCCGGCAATTCGGCTTGCCACGTGATGCCAGATGTCGGCGACCACTCAACGGGCAAACTCTTGCTGGGCGTCAGGCTGGCACCGTTGTTACGGAAACCCGTCCAGGCATCACCGGCAGAGCTATCCGGGACTTGGATCAAAATCAAGAATGCAACTGCCGCCGCAAAAATGCAGCAATGGGCATATTTTTGAGACACGGGAGTGACTCCATCGAGTGTTGGAACGTATTCGACGCGCAGAATGTAGAGTTCAACCTCTGACTTTACCGGATCGCCCGTCTCTTTACAGCTACCAAGATTTCAAAGCGGATTGCGATTGGTTCGAACGGATACCTGATCGATTAGTTTCCGACGGTCAGGTTTGATGTCGCTATCCGAACCGCTGGGCCAAGGGAGAATCTCAGTCGGGATCTCGTAGCCTTGCAGGCTGCGTCGAAGTTGGTCAGGCCAGTCCGCGGGCAGATTTCCTCGCACATAAGCGATCGGACGTTCACCATAAGTCTCGCAGGGCTTGGGGACGACGATGACTTCATCCACGCCGAACGCCTCCATCATCGCTCGCTCGATGTTCTCCGGATGGATATTTTCACCGCCGGAGATGAATTGGTTGTCGATGCGCCCCTTGACGATGAGTTGCCCGTCATCGGTCCATCGGCCGAGATCGCCCGTTGGAAACCATCCACCCTCATCGACGACGGATTCAATTCGGCCGTCCAGGTAGTAACCGAGGCAAAGCGTTTCGCCGCCGACCAGGATTTCACCTGTAGCACTCAGTTTCACTCGCCGGCCTGGCAAGATCCTTCCGCTAACCGCTGCATCGTCCGTCGCAGTAGACGTGGTGACTTGCGAAGCCGTCTCGGTTAACCCATACGTCGTATGCAGACGGACTCCGCGATGCCTGGCTTCTGAAACGAGTTTCGGATCAACACCACTTCCACCCAGCAAAACAGACTTGAGATGCGGGGAAGGAAAGTCTTCTTCTGCCAACAGTCTTCGGATCTGAGTCGAAACCGCCGACAAATGAGTCACACGATGCTCAGCCAACAGACTCGCATTGAACGTAGATTCAGACTGCAAGCCCACAACAGTGGCACCCGCAACGGCACACCGAATCAAAATCGACAACCCGCTGACGTGACAGAGCGGCAACGACCACAGCCAACGATCACCGGGACCAAGTGCGATCTGTGACTCTGCACCTTTCGCGCTCGCAATATGAGCATCAACGGAATGCACAACAGCTTTCGGTTTGCCTGAACTTCCCGACGTCAAAATGAGGGTGGCGGGCTGATTCGGAGTACGATCATTCTGCCCCGCATCCGCGTGCTGCCTCACAGTCCCACCGGGCTCGATCATCTCAAGCCAGGTTGCATTGATCTGGGTGACGATTTGCTCGCGTTTCGCAACTGGAAAACGATGGCTGATCGGACAAGCCACCAGCGATCTTCGTTGCATCGCCCAAAAGGTCACGAAAGACTGCAAGTCATTGCATGGGCACCAAGCAACGTGTTCGCATGCAGGCAGAACGAGTCGCTCGAACACCTGCGAAGAAACGATCAGCCCCGGAAGATCCCCATACGTGATCTGCTTTGTTCCATCATCAAATGCCAAACGATCGGGGAACCGTTCAGCGGCAATATCGATTGGCAACGTCATCGGCTGATCGGCTCCAAGCACGACGGATCGACTTGTGGCTCGCCGGCAATGATGAATCGCCCATTGGCTTTCCGAGGCGATTCGATCAACAGATCATCCGTCAGCCAATCGAGCGTATCGAGGCCCGCGGCGGTTTCTGGGGAATACTCGGATGCGAGTTGCACGATGCGGCTCATTCCCACGCCCGATTCGAACGCAGCGCTGAAAACAATCGGCTTCCCGGTCGCGGCCAAACGCTTGATTGCGTCGATGCCTCCCAGCAGAGTCGGCTTGCAGATGAGCGTCGACGCATTCGGAAAAGCACTGAGCGATCGCCATTCCAACAGACTTTCATCCAGCGCGTACCGCATTCCCGTTCTGTCGAATAGCTCCTCGAGTCGATCGGAATCTCGCAGCGGCTCTTCGGTGTACTCAATGTGTAAATCGGCTATCGATTCCGCGAACTCACACGCCTGTTCGAAGCTCCATGCCTGGTTTGCATCCAATCGAAGGCCGACGTGTACGGGCAACAATTCGCGCACGCTTCGCACGAGCCGAATCTCGTCACACAAATCGACTCGTCCGACCTTTAGCTTGACCGCCTTGCACCGGGTATCGTTCATC
The DNA here is from genome assembly GCA_039025515.1 of Planctomycetota bacterium. GTDB lineage: Bacteria > Planctomycetota > Planctomycetia > Pirellulales > Pirellulaceae > Stieleria. Next base: position 8,074 of record JBCCOI010000173.1, on the reverse strand, counting down.
GACCGAGCGTTCTTGAGCACTTCGTCAGATGTGCCGACGAGCAGACGGTTGTAGGGCACATCCAGCACATCGATTTCGGGCAACCGTAGCGAATCCATTGCGAATCGCACGGCCGGTGTCGCGGGAACATCGCCGCGCAAGGCATCCAGCACATCTTCCACGGAATCGCGACTGAACCCCGGTAGAGGTGAAGCTTCCGCCCAGCGTCCGGCATGCTCCAGCAAGACGCCTTCACGTTCGTTGTACCGCCGCCCTTTCAGAACCAGCGGCGAACGAAGCGGGATTCGAAACCGATAGGCATTGATGTCTTTCATGATGGACGACCCCGAATCAAAGACTCAAGCCGACACAAAACAGAGCCGTGTAAAGAACCAGTAAGCCGGCTGTCATCCCGAGACACGGTCGCAACTCGATTCCTTCGCTCCGCCATACCCGCCTGATAACGAAAACTCCTGGCAAAAAAACAAGTGAAGCCAAGCTCACCCACCAGGTTGAATTCAGCGCGGCGACAAGAACTGGCACGGTCGCGGCGACCAGAACGCACAACGCGTATTGGTACCGACTGATTGGGATACCGAACCGAACCACCAGCGTCCGTTTGTCAGCCGCACGATCCTCCTCGACGTCTCGCAGATTGTTGACGACTAGCAAACCGACCGCCAGCAGTCCCGGTCCGAAACCCGCAATCACAACGGCTGGCGTGAGCTCTAACGCTTGGACGTAATACGTTCCCGCGACGGCGACCGGTCCGAAGAACACTAAAACGAATGGGTCACCAAGACCTTGATATGCCAACGAGAACTTTCCCGCCGTGTAGAGAACGCCAAACAGGATGCTAAAGGCACCGATCACCAAGAAGAGCCAGCCGGCATGCAGGAACAAACAAAATGCTGACAGCCCGGTGATCGCGAACATCAGAACGGTGGCGATCAGCATCGCGCGCGGCGAAATGGCACCGGATTGAACGGCACGAGTCGGCCCCTTTCTTTCATCGGTGTCTGCTCCCTGAAAGAAATCACAATAGTCATTGCAAAAGTTCGTGCCGATCTGAACCGAAATGGCTCCAACGAGTGCAAGCGTCATGGTCACGGCGTTGAACTGGCCGCTCTTCATCGCGAGTCCCGTTCCGATCAGAATCGGCGACAACCCGGCGATCAGCGTTTTCGGTCGTGCGGCCAGCAACCAGTTGATGATCATTTGAAACGCCAGACTCGCCGCTAATAATGATAAGGAAAATCGGACCAGTCTGGTTTGCGTTTTTCCAAGAAGGCGTCTCTGCCTTCCTGAGCTTCGTCCGTTCCATACGCAAGACGTGTGGCTTCGCCGGCGAACAATTGTTGACCGACTAGCCCGTCATCGGTCAGGTTGAATGCGTACTTCACCATTCGCTGCGCGGTCGGGCTCTTCGCGCAAATCTCAGCCGCCCACGAGAGAGCTTCATTCTCAAGTTGTTCGTGTGGAACGACTGCATTGACGGCACCTTGTTGGTGGGCCTGTTCCGCGGAAGATGTTCGGCCGAGAAAGAAGATCTCCCGTGCAATTTTTTGCCCGACCTGCTTGGCGAGATACGCCGAACCGAAGCCGCCGTCAAAGCTCGCGACGTCAGTGTCAGTCTGTTTGAACTTGGCGTGCTCCGCCGAAGCAATCGTAAGATCGCAAACGACATGCAAGCTATGTCCGCCGCCAACAGCCCAGCCAGAAGCGGCACAAATGACGACCTTTGGCATCATGCGGATCAAGCGTTGGCATTCCAAAATGTGCAGGCGTCCCGCTCGTGTCGGGTCGATCTTCTCACCGACTTGGTCCGTCGCGTATTGGTACCCGTGCTTCCCTCGAACTCGCTGGTCGCCGCCAGAGCAAAAAGCCCAACCACCGTCCTTGGGAGAAGGACCGTTGCCGGTCAAGATAACTGCACCCACATCGCTGCATTGCCGCGCGTCGTGGAGCGCCGTGTAAAGTTCATCGACCGTCTTTGGACGAAACGCGTTACGAACTTCGGGCCGGTTAAACGCAATTCGAACCGCGCCGGTGTCAATAGCTCGGTGATACGTGATGTCCTCAAAATCGAATTGGTCGAGTGACTGCCATCGATTGGGATCGAAGATCTCGGAGACTCTTGTGGTCATGGATGCGAAAACGTAGAGAGGAATTGACGCAAGGCGCTCACGAATGCGGCCGGCCGCTCACGATGGACGATGTGACCGCACTCGGGCACCAATTGCCGAGTCAGCTTTGTCGACGTGGCACGTTCTGAAAACCGCTGTGAGATCTTACGGTACTTCTCATCGTTCTCGCCAGACACCAAGAGTGTCGGCATCGTGAGTTCCGGCAAGCGTGGCCAGTAGTCCGGCTGCTTGGCAACCGAAAGGACTCGTAGCGATTCCGCCCAAGACATTCCCGCCCGCAGAAGCTTTCGATCACGTTCCGAATTCCGAATGGACAAGGGAATGCTTGAGAACACCGGCAGCCGATACCAGTCGTCGAGAAATCTTTCAGGCGACTCACTTTCAATTCGCTCCGCAATCCTCGAATCGAAAGCCCACCGCTTCACTCTTTCCTCATCAGCTTCCAGCCCGGGGTTGCCGGAAACGAAGACGAGGCCGCCGAGGCGGTGCGGAAACTCAAGCGAGACTCCGAGTGCCAGGCGGGCGCCCATGGAGTAGCCGACGAGGATCGAGCCCCGCGGTACGGACTCGCTGAGTAGCCGGATCGTGGTTGCCCAGTCGGGCGCTTTCGGAACTTCGGGGGCGAACGTTTCATGGTCAGCAAGCATGCTGCGAATGTCATCCCAATCCGACGGGTGGCCCATGAAGCCGTGCAAAAAGCTCAGCTGCATGAGTCGATCTCATCTCGAATTCGACGTCGGACTTCAACATTGATCCGTCGATCGGTCATGATCTCGATCAACTGCGAGTGATCCGTCCGCAATGCCCGCCGATAGGCGTCCCGAAATTCGCCGCGTTCCGAAATTCGTTCGTAGGGAAGACGAAACATCTTCGCCACGTGCTCGAAATCGTATTCATGTGGCGTTGCAAAGAATCTTTCAAAGTGCGTCGATGCCTGGACCGGCAACAGGTCAAAAATGTGACCGGCGTGGTTGTTGATGACCAGCACCGTGATGGGCCACGGTGAATTCGAAACCAAAGAAAGCGAGTTGAGATCGTGAAGTGCTGAAAGATCACCAACAACAACGGTCGTCCTTTTTCGAAGCCCCGATGCGAAGCCAACTGCGGTCGCAAGAAGGCCATCGATTCCGCTCGCACCTCGGTTAGCGCTGATCAGCCTCGGTTCATCGGACCGAATGCCATACCAATCCATGTCTCGAATCGGAGTACTGTTGCCCAAGAAAAGTCCTGTCTCAACTGGACAAAGCCGACTGATTTCGCGGGCGATCGAAGGTTCGTTCAAACGAGGTTCGGAACCGAGCACACGCCCGATCGCCGCGTCACGTGCCTTTGCTGCCTGATGCCACGACTCCGTAAACCCATGAGAAGACGCATCACCCGTGATCTTTGCTACCGCATCCGTCAACGAAGTCCATCGCTGATGCAACTGAACGCGAGCGGGATTGATCGTTTGTCCCGTCGGGGTGAAGTGCCAAAAGTGAACGCCGGAATCTTTGATGCTCTCGATCCACTGAAACCAAGACTTCGAAACAATGCGTCCACCGAGATGCAAGACGCTATCGGGCTTCGGCAAGTCGTACTGCTTCGGAAGATCGAACGATCCGCCGCCGATTCCGCTTGTGACGTCGGTCAGCAACGGACACTTCAGTCGTTCGGCGAGTTGCCATGCCGACTCAGCTTCGTTGCGGTCGCAACTTCCGAGAGCAATCAATACGTTACCTTTCAACTCCATCGGCTCGATTGCACTGGGACCAGCAATATTGGTCTTGTTAGTTGCGTCGTTGAACTCGGCTGATTCTGTCTCGCCGCCGCTTCGCAAATCAAAAGCGTCGCGATGAGCATGTTCGGAAATCGTGAAAGGTTCACGGAACATCCAGTTGATATGTACCGGTCCATAAGTTGCCTGCTGGATCGCAAGCGATACTTGGTCGCAAAGATCTTTGTCACTCGGCTGATCGGAACTCTGACTGTCGGTGGGAACGGGCAAGTTGATGAACAGTCGTGGATAGCTTCCAAAGATCTCGCGCTGTTCGATCGTTTGATTGGCTCCCGTTCCACGTAGTTCATCCGGACGATCGGCCGTGAACAATAAAAGCGGAACGCCCTCCATCGCGGCTTCGATGACTGCTGGGTATGCATTTGCAACCGCCGTGCCCGATGTGCAAATGAATGCACCCGGCTTGCCGGTCGCGCGGCCGTATCCCAAAGCCGAAAAAGCGAGTCCACGCTCGTCGAAATGCTGCGTAACGGTGACATCGATTCGCTCAGCAACCGCTAGTGTCAGCGGAGTACATCTTGAGCCGGGAGCAAGAAAGAAGTGATCGACGCCATGCTTCAGGCAGCGTGCAATAGCGGCACTCGTCCAGATCGCATCGATCAATGGTATGTTCCGGCTAGCGACCCAGCACGCTCATGAAGTCCTGGATCTTGTTCTCGACTTCGCGCCATTCCTCATCTGGATCGGAACCACGTACGATCCCGGCACCAGAGTACAAAGACAGCGTGTTGCCGTCGACCAACCCCGACCGGATCGCGACGGCGAACTGAGCTTCGTCGGCACCAACCCATCCAACCGGCGCGGCATACCAACCGCGATCGAATGGTTCGATTCGAGCGATTTCCGGTAACGCGTTGTCGGTGGGATAGCCTCCAACTGCCGGAGTCGGATGAAGCCGTCCGAGCAGCATGCCATCGCTGACGCCGCTTTTCAGTGTGCCGCGAACACTCGACCGCAGATGTTGTTTATTTGCCAGACGCAGGATCGAAGCTTGCGAATCGACTTCGAGGTGTTCGACGAACTTGTGCAGTTTTTGCCGGATGCTCTTACGAACAATATCGTGTTCCCGTTGATCCTTGTCGCTGGTCAGAAGCTCAATGGCGAGTCTCTCGTCCTCCATTGCGGATTCTCCACGCATGCGAGTTCCGGCGACAACCTCGCTGTAAAGCTGATCGCCGTGTCTGCGAAACAGTCGCTCGGGAGTCGCGCCCAAGAACGCGATGTCGGTTCCAAAGTCGAAACAAAACACGAAGCAGTCGTAGATCATCTCCTCCAACCGGGCCGCCAGAGCGATCGGATCGACCGGCTCATCGAACTGCAGGATCGTCCGACGCGCAAGTACAATTTTCTCGAGAGCTTCAGCGCGAATCAAGGACAATGCCTCGTCAACCCTCGATTGCCAACCGTCGTATGTCGGTTGAAAACTCTTTCCAACGGGGACTGGCATTCGATCGCGCAGGGGCTCGGAAGCTTTCAGCTGCCGCAGTTCATCGCGAGCATTCTCGACGTCGTCGGCAGTCATGACGGCCAACGTGAGCGTACCTTCGCTCAGCGACAACCGTGGGACTACAAATCTGCCCGCACCAAATGTCCCCCAGCCGTCTTCACCGTTGAACGACAATCCGCCAAAGCACTTCAACGTCGGGTGACCGCTAAGCAACTGACGGCATTCGGCGATCGTCTGCTGCGGATCGGACTTCGGCGTCGCCTCAATGCTGGCCGCTTCGCCCAACCCGAAAGTCTTCAAAGCTTGGTCCCGCTCGCACCAAACGATACGAGTAAGCTCGGAATTTGTTTGCAGCAAATCCCAGCCGCTGATCTTCAAAGCTGGGACATCGATTGCCAATGGGAAGGAGTGCGAAGGACCAATCGCGCCGAGTCGCTCCGCCAAGTTATCAACGGCCGGGGAAAGGAAGTCGTGGTTAATCTGGATGTCCATCGCTCGCTCTTTCATCACGCCCCAATCACTTCCAATAGCGACAAAGCCCTGCATCTCCGCGGATCGTCATCGCCTCCCCATCCGCGTCAATCGGCGAGCCTGCCATAACTCCGTATGCCTCGCCAGAGCAGCGAAAATTGCGCCGCGAATCCGCATCCGCCCTCTCCCCAAGGGACCGAATCGGGCGTAGAGTCTTAACCCGAGATGCCGCGTGAAACCGCAGATTGCCGAGTTTAATTGCATTCCGCATCCCCATGGAACCGGTGCGAAGCAATCTTCCTCCGAGGCGCTCGCGCCTCAGCGAACGGAAGGCGATTTTGCGATCGCCAAGGGACTCGGAAGGCCTCGAATCCAGGCCAGAACACACTCGCGAAACTCGTTATCGGTCATACCAATGCACTCCATCCTGCCGGCATTGGTCAGGAACGCCGCTAGATCCTTCAACCGCCCATCGAGCTCCGCGAGAATACGTAGCGTCTCGTCCGACGAAACTGGCACCGCTTTCAGCATCAGTCGCTGGGACGTTGGATCGATCTCGCACGGTTGATCCAAAACGAAAATCTGCCCTCGCTCCGCTTTGTATCGTCGTCCTTCAAGGAAGAGCCTCCGCAGCTGGCCTGCCGAATTGAATTGATAGACCGGATCTTGATTCCAGTAGAGACTCGCCGGCCCCCTTCCTTCGGACTCCCCACGGAAACCGATGAAAACTTCCGCCGAATCGATCCACATCAAAGCTCTGCGGGCCATGGCAACGCCATCGCGCATGAGATTCTCGCGGTCGTTCTTTTCTTTGGCCATCGAGACCTCACTTATGCCAGCCTCAAGTTTAGGAACGGTTAATCAATTCCTGGCGTTGTTGATGAAACAACGAGTGGGGTGATTCAAAGTAAGCCGACTGCGCAAGCCGCAGCTTAGCTTAGACACGGTGGTTAACTGGCGGCGGGTGTACTTCACTTCAAGCATGGACGATGCACTACGCGGTTTTTCGCAAGACGTAGACGACGTCCTCGGTCTCGGCATCGACTTCGATCGGATCGTTCAAGTCGTATCCGAAATCGAAGGTCTCGATGACTTCCCAGCATTTCGTTGCTTTGATGAGCGAATTCATCTGTTTCTTCGTATAACTTCGCAACACCAGTTCGTCTTCGATTCGAAGCGTCCCCGAGGGGCGGTGGATATCGAATCGGATACCGAACCGCTCGATGCGAGCCGCCGGGTCGCGACTATTGGTCCACATGTTGGTGTTGATCGATAGGTTGCCTCTTCGAGCCGACCAGGCCTCGCCGTCACTCGGCTCCGCTTCGGTGGGCGTCAAGTGAACTCCCAATAGATAAAGACCGTTCTTTCGAAGAGACTGCGCGACGCACGTCAAGTGAGCTTTCGCGGCACGTTCGCTCGGCAGATGCCGAAAGCTGTTGATCGTGTTGAATGCGATGTCCGCCTTTTTGGAAAGTCGAAAGTCTGACATGTCGGCGACGAACGCGCGGTAGGGCAATCCATGCCTCTCCAGCCGGGCATTGCAAAACTCCACCGCCAACGGATTCAGGTCCAAGCCTCCGATCTCATGCCCGCGCTTGGCCAACGAGTAGAGAAGCCTTCCCGTTCCGCATGCCGGCTCGAAGAATCGCACTGCGGCACGCGACAGGTAATGCTCGGCACAACCGAGAATGAACTTCGTTTCCGCGGCACAGTCCGCATTGAATACAAGGTCGTAGTATTTGGGATGGTCGTAAATAGACTCTTCGACGATTTCCATGAAAATCGATCTCGGCTGCAGAAGTTGGCCCCACTCCCTGCAAGACTACAATTCGCCCGAGTCTGCCGCGAGTGGTGATGCGGCATTCCGCGTTCCGGTGACGAGCAAAGCGTCCCGAGCACAGTTTGATTCATCCCATCTTCGGCGAGACCCGACCGCCTTCATGCTGATACTGCTTTCCCCCGCCAAGACGCTTGACTTTGAAACTGAAGAGTCGTTGTCTTCAGTCGTCCGCCGCGCAGGCACGACGCCTGATTTCTTGCAAGACAGCGCCGAGTTGGTTGCGTTGCTCAAGAAACTTTCGCCGAAACGACTCGGCAGTTTAATGAGCATCAGTGATGATCTCGCTCAGCTGAATCATGGCCGGTACCAAGACTGGACATCGCCAATGCCAGATTCTGGGACGCGACCTTCCGTGCTGGCGTTCAAGGGTGACGTCTATTTGGGATTGCGAGCGGAATCGCTCACAGACAAGC